>VERO01000182.1 GCA_018882625.1 Phycisphaerales bacterium
GCCACGTGCTCTCGCCGTGGGTGGGCTTCCGCGGAGGCAAGGGTGTGGCCACGAGCTTTGGTGCGCTGTGCGCGATGTGGCCGCTGCTCACGCTGCCGGTGCTGGCGGCGTTCGCGATATGGCTGGGTGCGGTGGCCGCGACGCGCTACGTCTCGCTGGGCTCCATCCTTGCGGCCGCCGCACTTCCGCCGGCCCTCATCGTGCACCTGGCGCTCAACACCGCCCTCGCGCCCTTTGCGCCGCTGCTCATCGGCACATTCGCGCTCAGCGTGCTCGTCGTGTGGAAGCACCGCGCCAACATCAGCCGGCTGCTTGCGGGCACCGAGAGCCGCATCGGCACGCGTGCGCCCGCCACGCCGCCCCACGGCGGCAGATAGCCTCTGCGCCGCCATGGCCACGCCGGACAACGACCCCTCGCGCAGCTACCGGTCGCCGCTCGAGACGCGCAACGCCTCGCGCGCCATGCGCACCATCTGGAGCGACCACCACCGCGTCTCCACGTGGCGACGCATCTGGCTGGCGCTCGCGAAGGCGCAGCATGACCTCAAGCTCGGACCGACTGCAGAGCAGGTGGCTGCGATCGAGACCGCACTTGATGACATCGACCTCGATGCCGCTGCGCGCCACGAGCGCGAGCTGCGCCACGACGTGATGGCGCACGTGCACACGCTCGGTGACGCCGCGCCGGCCGCCCGCGCGATCATCCACCTCGGCGCCACCAGCCAGGACATCGTCTGCAACGCCGACGCGCTGCTCCAGCGCGAGGCGCTCACGCTGACCGCGCAGCGCCTCGCGCGCGTGGTCGACCGGCTCGCGTCATTCGCGGAACGCTGGAAGTCGCAGCCCGCGCTCGGGTTCACGCACTACCAGCCGGCGCAGCCAGTGACCGTGGGACGGCGCGCCGCGCAGTGGGCGCAGGACTTCGCGGTCGCGCTCGCGGAGGTCGAGTCTCGCCTCGAGGGCCTTCGTCTGCGCGGGCTCCGCGGTGCCACCGGCACGCAGGCGTCGTACCTGACGCTCTGCGGCTGCAGCGCGGACCGCGTCGCGGAGCTGGAGCAGTCCTTCGCGCAGCACCTCGGATGGGAGGCGACGCGCCTATGGCCGCTGGCCGCGCAGACATACCCGCGCATCGCCGACGCGCAGATGCTCTCGAGCCTCGCGGTCGCCGCATGCGCCGTGCACAAGTGCGCCACCGACCTGCGCCTGCTGTGCAACCTCCGTGAGATCGACGAGCCCTTCGAGAGCAGCCAGATCGGCTCGAGCGCCATGCCCTACAAGCGCAACCCGATGCGGTGCGAGCGCGCCACCGGTCTCGCGCGCTTCGTGATGTCGCTCGCGCACAACGCCTACGACACCGCGGCCACGCAGTGGCTCGAGCGTTCGCTGGACGACAGCTCCAATCGCCGCCTTTCCATTCCCGAGGCGTTCCTGGCGCTTGACGGCGCACTCGAGATCATGGCGAATGTGGCCGGCGGCCTTGTCGTCTACCCGCGTCAGGTGTCTGCGCGCCTCGCGGCCGAACTCCCCTTCCTGGCCACCGAGGAGATCATGCTCGCGGCCGTCGCGCGCGGCGCCGATCGCCAGGATGCTCACGAGGCGATCCGCCGCCACGCGCAGGCTGCAGCGCACCGCATCAAGGCCGAGGGTGCAGCCAACGACCTGCTGTCGCGCCTCAAGGGCGACTCGATGTTCTCCGGATGCGACCTCGACGCGGTCGTCGACCCCGACCGCTACATCGGCCTCGCCGTGTCGCAGACGGATGCCTTCATGCGAGACGTTGCCGCTCCCATCCGCACGCGCTACGCGCATGCCCTCGCGCAGGAGCCCGAGCTTCGAGTCTGACCCGGCGCCTGGCCGCCGCGCCACGCGCACCTCACCGCGCCAGCCAACTCCCTGCCGAACGCCACTGACCCGCGATGCACGCTCCAGCAGCCGATCCCCTCGCCCCCCTCAGTGCAGACCGCGCCGCGCGCCTCGTGATCGACGTGCAGGAGCGCTTCGCAGGGTCCATCGCCGGCTGGCGAACGCTGCTCGAACGGGTCGCTGCGCTCTGCGAGGGCGCCCGCGCACTCGGGCTGCCGGTCGCGGCCACCGAGCAGTACGTGAAGGGCCTCGGCCGAACGGTCGATCCCGTGAGGCAGGCCGTGGGCCCGGACGCGCCAGTCATCGAGAAGATGCGCTTCAGCGCCATGACTCCCGAAATCCGGGACTGGTTCGACCGGACCGGTCGCAGCCAGCTCATCCTGTGCGGAATCGAGGCGCATGTGTGCGTGCTGCAGACTGCGCTGGACGCGCGGCGCGCCGGCATCTCCACATGGCTTGCCTCGGACGCCATCTCCGCCGGCCAGCCGGACCAGATCCCGCCCGCGATGCACCGCATGCAGCAGGCCGGGTGCGTCACCACCGGCGTGATCAGCTGCCTGTACGAAATGGCTGGTTCGGCGGACCACCCGGCGTTCAAGCCCGTCCTCAATGCAGCCAAGCGTGCGCTCTCTGCGCACTGACCTGCGGCGCGGCACCCGACTGTGCCGCCCGAGGCGCTCCACCCACCAACGCGCACGCGGTCCGCGAGAACCGCGGTACGCCAACAACTTAGGGCTTGGGCTGCTCGCGAGCCGAAAGGATCGCCGCGCGCATCTCCTGCGCCGCGTTCTTCAGGTCCTGCATCGCCGTGCGCACCCGCGTGCCCGCAGCCTTGTTGCCGCCGGCGGCCTTCTCGATGTCATCCTTGGCGTCGTTGACGATCTTCTGGATCTTCGCGTAGTGGTCGAGGATCATTCGTGTGGTGCTCCCGTCTGGGTTCGGATCGGCGGCCTGCCCACGCGACAGGCCAGCCACCATCATAGGGGCACTTTCCCGTTACATTTGGCGGGCGCCCGCCCCGGGCCCCCCTTGCCGTGGCCACGCCCCCACTCGTCGATCTCTCCTCGATGGACCTGACCCGCACTCTGCACGGGAAGGATGTCATCGACAAGTACCTGCTGCAGACCGGCCAAATGCGCATGCTGGACCGCATCATCTGGCAGGGCTCCAACGGCACGACCGTCGTGGGCGCGAAGCTCGTGCGCGAGGACGAGTTCTGGGTCGATGGGCACATCCCCGGACGCCCGCTGTTCCCCGGCGTGATGATGATCGAGAGCGCCGCGCAGCTCTGCAGCTTCCAGCACACCTGGCTCGGGCGCACTACCGGGTTCATGGGCTTCACGCGCTGCGACGACGTGGTCTTCCGGGGTCAGGTGGTGCCCGGCGATGACTTCATCATGATCGCCGACGAGATCGAGTTCAACCGGCGCCGCTTCATCTGCAAGACCCAGGGATTCGTGAACGGCAAGATGGTCTTCGAGGCGACGATCACCGGAATGGCGATCTGACGCGATGCCCCTCGCGCCGCTCGCACTCGAGCCCATCGAGCATCCGCGCGCGTGGGGGCACGAGCTGTGGCTGCTCGCCGACCTTCCCGCGCACATCACGAACGGACGCTCGCGCGTCGCGCGTGGCATGCACGCCGGCCGCACGCTGCACGAGCTGCTGCAGGACGAGCAGCTCCGCGCGCAGATCCTCGGCCGCGCGCAGCGTGCCGCGCATGGCGGCTTCCCGCTGCTCGCGAAGATCCTCGACGCGCGCGAGGACCTCTCGGTGCAGGTGCACCCGAGCGCCGCATATGCGGCGCAGCACCCGGATGCGCACGTCAAGAGCGAGATGTGGTTCGTGCTCGACGCCGCGCCCGGCGCGCACATCTACCGCGGCATCAGGCACGGCATCGGGCGTGCCGACCTCGAGCGGCTGATCCGCGAGGACCGCGCGCTCGATGCGATGCTCGTGATCGACGCAAAGCCCGGAGACTGCATCTACCTGCCATCCGGCACGTGCCACGCGCTCGGCGCTGGGATCCGCGTCGCCGAGGTGCAGACACCGAGCGACACCACGTTCCGAGTGTGGGACTGGGGTCGACACGATCCGAGGCGCCCGCTCCACATCGAGCAGGCCCTCGCGTGCATGAGCTTCGGCACGGACCAGCGACTCGACGCTCCGCGGCCCCCTGCGCCAATCGAGGCCGAGGGCACCCGCACCGAGACGCTCGTGCGCACACCCGACTTCTCGGTGGAGCGCGTGACCATCGAGCCAGGCGCCACCCTCCACCAGCGCGGAACCGGCACGCCGGTGGCGTGGATGCTGATCGGCGGCGGCATCGAACTCGAGGGAGCCGGCCAGGTCTCGGGTGACGCGGCCATCCTGCTGCCCGCGGACCGGTCCCCCCTTGAGGCCACCGCCGCGCGGGGCGCATCGTTGCTTCAGGTGCACCTCCCTGACCCCCTGCTTGACGCACCGCCCGCAGCGCCCGCCCACCGGGCGTAGGCGGGCAACCAGGGTCCGATTTGGCTATATTTGCCGTCCCTCCCGGACGCCCCGGGAGGCCCCTATCGACCCCCAGGAGAGGCTCATGCCCACGACCGGCACCGTCACCCAGATCATCGGCTCGACCTTTGACGCGCAGTTCCCCGAGGACCAGCTCCCGGAGATCTACAACGCGGTGACGATCGACTTCACCATGCTGGGCCAGAAGCAGACCCTCGTGGGCGAGGTCGCCAAGCACCTCGGCGGCGGCCAGGTCCGCTGCGTGGCGCTCGCGAGCACCGACGGCATCAAGCGCGGCGACCCGTGCGTCGACACCGGTGCCCCCGTGCGCGTGCCCGTCGGCGAGGAGGTCCTCGGCCGCGTGTTCAACCTGCTCGGCCAGCCCGTCGACGAGCGCGGCCCCGTCGCCGCCAAGAAGATGGCGCCCATCCACCGTGATCCGCCCGAGTTCGTCGACCTGAACCCCAAGACCGAGATCCTCCAGACCGGCATCAAGGTCGTCGACCTGCTCTGCCCATTCGTGCGCGGCGGCAAGATCGGCCTCTTCGGCGGCGCAGGCGTCGGCAAGACCGTCGTCATCCAGGAGATGATCGCGCGCGTCGCCCGCAACTTCGGCGGCTACTCGGTGTTCGCCGGCGTCGGCGAGCGCACCCGCGAGGGCAACGACCTCTGGCTGGAAATGCAGGAGGCCGAGTACACCGACGCCAGCGGCAAGAAGATGCACGTGCTCGACA
>VERO01000183.1 GCA_018882625.1 Phycisphaerales bacterium
CCACCGCCCGACTCGCGCAAGGCCGGACGCAACCGGGACTGGCGCCACCTCGACAACGCCACCGTGATGTGCATGCCGGACTCATGGGAGTACCCGTGGTACGCCGCCTGGGACCACGCATTCCATGCGGTAGCCCTCGCGCCTATCGACCCTGCTGACGCGAAACGGCAGCTCGAGATGCTCCTGACGGACCGCTTCATGCACCCCAGCGGTGCGCTGCCCGCCTACGAGTGGAACTTCGACGACTGCAATCCCCCGGTGCACGCGTGGGCGGCATGGCGCGTCTACCAGATCGAGCGTGACAGCCCCAGCGGCCACGGCGACATCGGGTTCCTGCAGCGCGTCTTCAACCGGCTGCTCATCAACTTCACGTGGTGGGTCAACCGCAAGGACGAGACCGGGCGCAACGTGTTCTCAGGCGGGTTCCTCGGCCTGGACAACATCGGCGTCTTCGACCGCAGCGCGCCGCTGCCCGATGGCGTCACGCTGCAGCAGGCGGATGCCACGGCCCACATGGGCATGTTCTGCCTGAAGATGATGAGGATCGCCACCGAGCTGGCGCTGCACGGCCAGCCCTACCAGGACATGGCCACGAAGTTCTTCGAGCACTTCCTGATGATCGCGTCTGCGATGGCCGGCGTGGACGGCCATGCGGGCCTGTGGGACGAGCACGACGAGTTCTTCTTCGACAGGCTGCGCCACCGCGACGGCTCCGACATGCCGCTGCGCATCCAGTCCATCGTGGGGCTGATGCCGCTGCTCTCCGTCGAGGTGCTTGAGCCGGAAGCCATGGAGAGGCTTCCCATCTTCAAGCAGCGGCTCGAGTGGTTCCTGGCGAAGCGGCCCGACCTTGCCGAGCTCGTCTCGCGCTGGACCGAGCCCGGACGCGGCGAGCGCCGGCTCTTCTCGCTGCTGCGCGGGCACCGGATGAAGTGCCTGCTGCGCCATGCGCTTGACGAGGCCAAGTTCCTGTCGCCGCACGGCATCAGGTCGATGTCCCGGACGCTCCGAGACGAGCCCTACGTGCTGTGGACCAACGGCAGGAGCATGTCCGTGCGCTACGAGCCGGCCGAGGGGCTGTCGGGGCTCTTTGGCGGCAACAGCAACTGGCGCGGCCCGGTGTGGATGCCGATCAACTACCTCATCTGCGAGGCGCTCGAGAAGTTCCACCAGTACTACGGCGACGACTTCACCGTGGAGTGCCCGGTGGGTTCGGGGCAGCAAGCCACGCTGCGCGGCGTGTCGCAGCACCTGTCGCAGCGGCTCATGTCGCTCTTCCTGCGGGGCACGGACGGGCTCCGGCCGTGCGAGGGGCAGTCGCAACTGCTGCAGCACGACCCCCACTTCCGTGACCTGCACCGCTTCCACGAGTACTTCTGCGGCGACACCGGACGCGGGTGCGGCGCATCGCACCAGACCGGATGGACCGCGCTGATCGCGCGGCTGGCCACGCCGGGGTCGCTGGTGTCATGATGCGCGGACGAGCCGTGCTCAGGCTGTCGCTGAGGCTGCTCGCGGTTGCATCGCTGGCCATCGTCGTCGCCGAGGCCGTGGCCGCGGTGCGCGGCGGCGGCGCGGTCATGCCGCACGCCGTTGCCGCCGCGGCGCTCGCGCTGGCGTTCCTCACGGCCCTCGTGCCCTCGACACGGGGCACCTGGAGCGCAGGGCTCTCCGCATCGGTGGCCGTGCTGCTTGGCGCCGTCGGCATCGCGGACGGTGCCGAGGGCGCAGGCTTCGGCGCGATTCACGGGCTGGTGTCGCAGCTTGCGCAGCTCGGGGACCGCGCCGGTGTCGCTCAGGTGGTCGGGGCGATCCTGCTGCTCGCCCACGCGTGGATCGAGTCGGGCCGGCGGTCTCTCGGGCTGCCCCGATGGGCAGGACTCGCGGCGGCGATCCTGTGCTTCGCGCCCGGCCTCGTGGTGTGGATGCTGCTCCTCGCGCGCGACCAGCGCATCGTGCTGCAGCAGGCGGACCTCCGCGAGCGTGCGCTCGTGATGCTGCTTCGGGCGCGCCTCGACCTGACCATGGGCAGCCTCGCCGATCAGGCCCGTGCGCTGCGTGTCGATGGGGACGCGGTCGAGGCCGCCTCGCGCGCTGTGGATGCGCTGGACGACACGGAGGGAGTCAGTGCGCTGCTCTGCATTGACGCGCGCGGTGCGCAGCGCTGGATCGCGCCACCCTCGGCATCCGGCGAACCGCCGGTCCGGGACATGCTGGCTGGCGAATCCGACGAGCGGGCGGCTGCCGCATGCCTGGTGCAGGGGCGTGCCGTCGTGGTCGATCCGTCGCATGGCGTCGCGCCGACCGATGCGCCAGACGTGATCGTCGCGCTTCCCCTTGGCTCCGACAGAACGCAGCTTGCGGCCATCTTCCTCGTGGATGTCGACTCGATCCTCGCGTCCGTGGTCGAGTCGATCGACCCCGGAGCCCCGGTCGAGCTGCTCGACGCGGACCGCGCCGCAGCGGTCTCCGCGAACGGCGGACCCGTGGGCCGGTCAGTGCCTTGGGATGGTGCCACGTTCGTGATACGCGCCTTGCCCTCGGCTGACGATGCGGACCGTGGCGGCAACACGTTTCCCGACCTGCTGCTCGCATCGCTCGCCGCGGCGTGCGGGCTGGTGGGCTCAACCGTGCACTTCGCGCAGCGGTCCGCGGAGCGCGCACGCGCCAGCAGCCGGTCGCGGCAGCAGCTCGAGCAGCTCATCGAGGCAAGCGACACGGTTGCCGTCATCGCCACTGACCGCGAGGGCCTGGTCACGATCTTCAACGAGGGCGCGGAGCGGATCACCGGATTCGCATCCGTCGCCATGGCCGGGCGCACAGGCGCGCTGGAGCTCTTCGACCCCGACGAGCTCGGGTCGCTGCCCATCCGCCCTGGACTGCCCGCCGCGCTCATGCTGGAGCAGCTTGCGCGGAGTCCGGAGTTCCGCGTGCGCGACTGGACATGGGTCGGCGCCGGCGGAAGGCGCCGCCGCGTGAGCGTGGCCGTGCGTCCGTGGCTGGAGCCCGACGGCTCGCCGCTGGGGTTCCTGCTTGTGGCGATCGACGTCACCGAGCGCGAGCGCGCGATGCTCGGCGTCGAGCGCGCGCGTGCCGCGGCCGAGGACCGCAGCGAGGCGAAGGCATCCCTGCTTGCGGGCGTCACGCACGAGATCCGTTCGCCCATGGCGGCGATCCTCAGCGCCGCGGACCTCCTCGCCGACGAATCGAGCACTCCCGAGGACAGGGCCGAGTGGCTGCGCGCCATCCGGGCCAACGGCACTCACCTGCTCGGCATCATCAACGACATCCTCGACATCTCCAGGATCGAGGCGGGCCGCATGCCTGTCGAGTCGATCGAGGTGCGGCCGCTCGACCTCGTGAATGACGTGCTGCAGCTGCTGAAGGTGCAGGCGGCCGCCAAGGGCATCGCACTCGCGCTCGATTCGGCCGACGCTGGCGCCGGCGAGACCATACGCACCGACCCGCTGCGTGTCCGCCAGGTGCTCGTCAACCTCGTGACCAACGCGATCAGGCATACGTCGCATGGTGGCGTGGGCATCTCGGTGCGCACGTCGCGCACTGGCGATGTGCTCGAGGTGGAGTTCGACGTGACCGACACTGGCGAGGGCATGACGCAGGAGCAGGTGGACTGCCTGTTCGCGGACTACGTGCAGGTCAGCGCCTCGGAGGCGGGGCGCTCCGGCGGCACGGGGCTGGGGCTGGCCATATCGCGCCGGATTGCCGAGCTGCTCGAGGGCTCGGTCAGCGTGCGGAGCGTGCCCGGCGAAGGGAGCGTGTTCACCTTCAGGATCTCCGCGCGCCTCGTGACGCCCGCAGTGCGGACCGCGTGCGCGTCGGGCGCCGAGGCCACGGACGCGCACAGCCCTGCATCGCGCAGGCCACTCGAGGGGATCCGGATCCTGCTCTCGGAGGAGGAGACCGGCAACAGGCGCATGCTCGCGGACGTGCTCGTCGCCGCCGGTGCGGAGGTCGAGGCATGCGACTCGTGCGCTGATGCGGTTGCGGCCGTGGAGCGCGCCGCCGGCCGCCGGGTGTTCGATGTCGCGCTCCTTGACCTGCAGGAGCGCGGCAGCGACGGCATCGCGAGCGTCTGCAGGCTCCGCGACATGGGATTCCCTGGCCGGATCGTGGCGATGAGCGGACGCACACTCGATGTGGACCGCGAGAGCTGCCTTGCCGCAGGATGCGACGCGTTCGCCGTGAAGCCGATCGCGCCCGAGGAACTGGTGCGGCTCTGCCGCGGATAGGATCGCTGCGCCCCAGGTGGGGTGGCAGAGCGGTTGAACGCGCCGGACTTGAAATCCGGTATGCCCCTCGGGGCATCGCGGGTTCGAATCCCGCCCCCACCGTTGCGCAGCCGGACGTGGACACGCCGACGCCCATCCTCGCTCGCGTCGCCGCAGGCGATCCGACAGCGCTCAACGAGTGCATGGCGCGCTTCAGCGGTCTCGTGTGGAGCATCGCGCGCAAGCTCAGCGCGGATCCCTCTGACGCCGAGGATGCGGTGCAGGAGGTCTTCATCGACCTCTGGCGCAGCGCCCACCGCTTCGATCCCGCCAAGGGCACCGAGACCACCTTCGTGGCGACGATCGCGCGGCGCAGGCTGATCGACCGCGGACGTCGCCGGCAGCGCAGGCCGGAGGTCCCGGGCATCGATGACGGTGTCGCGGCGACCGCTCCATCGCGTGAGGATCCCGATGTGCGCGAGCGTCTGTTTCTGCAGCCGGAGGGGGAGATGATGGCGGTGTTGGATGTGTTGGAGCCGGTGGGGGGAGGGCTAAGATGAGAATCGGGGGCAACCCAGGGACAGAAAGCAGCCATTGACCCCGTCTTCCAAATCTTGATGTTGGAATATTATGGCAAGCGGTGAGGCCTGGTTATCCAGCAAAGAATATTCAGAGTCTCTGGATGCTTTTGGAGTTAAGTCGTGATGTCAATTGAAAAGCTCCCTTCGGCTGAACGCAGTCAGGTCCGAAGGAAAGCCGCAAGAGCCCTAAACTCACCACATGCAGCCTGTAGATCGGAGAGCGCTTCTGCCCTCTGATCCGATGAGTCTTCGCCAGCCTGACAGAGCTCTACCA
>VERO01000184.1 GCA_018882625.1 Phycisphaerales bacterium
TCATCGGACACCGCCACCGCCGCGCCGCGCCAGCCGTTGACCGGCGGCGGACCGATGTTCACCACGCCACCCGCTGCCGTCCATCGCCATGCCTGACTGCCATTGCTTGAGGTTCCGTTTCCCACAACCACCGATCCGTCAGCTGAGCATCCGCTGGCCTCGCCCATCGGCCCACCGGTTCCCGAAATGAGCGTCTGGGCACTGCCAATCCACCGGCATCCCTGACGGAACCCACTTGCGTTGTCCTGCCACCCGACGAACACTGTGCCGTCTGCATTGGTGCCGTTGACGCGCGTGCTCCGGCCGACGACAGTCGAGCCGAGGCTGGTCATGCCGACGCCTTCGCGCCAGTGGCAGCCGTGCGCATTGCCAGCGCTGATCCAGCCGAGCCCAACCACCGTGTTGCCGTCCCTCGAGATGCCCCATCCGGAACTTGCCGACGTGCCCGAGTTCGCGCCGAGATTGCCGCAGATCACCCACGTCGATGTCGCTCGGTCGAAGTAGGACATCTCCGTCCACGTGGTCGCTTGGTTGCGCGATGTTCCCGCTACGCGCATGCCATCGCCGGACAGGGAGGGATTCCCGCCGACGTTGTCTCCCGGAGGCGCTCCTCCGATTGGCTGGTATCCGCCTTCGGTCGTGTAGACGAAGTAGGACGCGCTGTCGTATCCGGCAACTACCGATCCATCGGTGTTCGCCGCGGTTGGCGTCACGAAGGCGCCGATCTCCACATACGTGCCCCCAGCGATGCATGGGCGCACGATGGCACCCGCGGCCAGAAGGGCAGCCGACAGGGTCTTGTGGTTCATGGTGCACCCAGTATGTGCGATGATGCATCACAGGACAAGTTTCCTTAAGGAAAATCTCTGGGCCGGCTCAGCCCCCTGTTTGTGCCAGCCTGCGCACCGCACGCGGGACCTCCCGCCATAGCCTCGGCCCGCCCTCGACGATTCCCTGACCCCATGACCAGCACGCATCCTGTAACCCCCTTCGTCGATCACTGCTCTGATGCGGTCCGGTCGCTTCAGGTCGCCCTCCGCAGCGCCTATCGGAGCGCAGGCTTGGACATCGAGAAACCGCAGGACGTGTCGCGGCAGATCGGCATCGACAAGAACCTGTCGTGGAAGATCGCGCGCATTGCTGGCGATGATGATGCGCTTTCCGCCGCGGCGCTCGTGCCCGGGCCGGAAGGCATCAACATCCTGCTCGAGGCGCTTCGCAAGGGTGGCGTCGCCCCGCAGGAGCTCGCGGCGCTCCGCCACTCGCTCGCACTCTTCGAGGACATGGTGAAGCAGCACGCGGGCGATCGGCCCACGCTTCAGCTGCTGCTCGATGGCGTGACCTCGCGCGCGTCGCTGGAGCTCTCGCGCAAGACCGCGTTCCGTGGGCAGAGCGGCGTATGGGGCGTGCAGGCGCGCGTGCGCATCATGACGCAGTTCCTCATGCCGTGCAGCGAGGATCCGCTCGCGCTGGACACCGTGATCCTCGCGTCGCTCATCGACGTGCGCCGGCTCCGTCCGCTCGCGGGCTGGCCAATCTTCCGCTTCCAGAGGTACCTGGGATCCATCGAGTCGGGCGACCAGGGGGCGACGGTGCACGAGCGCAAGCTCGAGCCGCTGGAGGACCCATCGAGCCCTGACGACCCTGCGCTGATCATGCGCAGCTGGTGCTCGCCGCATGACGTGCGCGTGCAGAGCGTGAGCACGCCGATGGGGATTGTGCATGAGCTCGCCGACGGGCCTCTTGGCCTCACTGGCACGTCGACCTTCGTGTTCGGCCACCTCGAGCGGCGCGCGGTGTCGAGGTACACCACCGAGGCGACGCGCGGCAAGGGCGAGATGGGTGCCGTCGTCACGATGCCGATCGAGACACTGCTCTTCGACGTCATCGCGCACCGGGACCTTCCCGAGGTTGCAGCGGCGAAGGTGCAGGTGTTCGGCAATCCCTTCGGCAACGCCCCGCTCGATGCACAGGCGCGCAAGTCAATGCTGCTGCCGATCTCGGAGCGGATCACCGAGATCACCGGGGCGCCCACGAGGTTCGACACCGAGCACGCACACCAGTACCCGGAGCTGATCAGGTGCGTGTTCAACCGCATTGGCGCGGACCCTGCGGACTTCCGCGTGTTCCGCGTGGAGATGCAGTACCCCCCGATGCCCTCCACGGTGATGGTGAGCTACGGCCTTCCTGTGCACCGCGAGTAGCCGCACGCCGTCACTGCCGGGGCACGCGGCGCCCGCAGCGTCGCGCGCTCACTGCCCGAGCGCGAGATGCTGGCGGTCTCGCGCGCTCACTGCCCGAGCGCGCGCATCACGACCGTGGCATAGGCCCCGCGCGGAAGCTCGAACGACACCGTGCGGCGCATGCGCTCGCCGCGCGCCAGCTCGTCGCGCTCAGGCTTGCCGATCGAGAAGCGCTCCGCGCGCACCGCGAGCGGACGCCATGCGCCGCCGAAGTACGGCCGGTCCAGCCCGGGGATCCTCAGGTCGCCTGCCTCGAGGCCCTCCGCACGCAGCGCATCACGCACCGCACTGCATACGCGCGCGGCATGGTCCGGCCCGCCCATGCGCTGTGCGGCATCAGGATCCGAGGCGGCTGGCATGTCAGGTGCCGCGATCGGGATGTTCACCTGCCTCCACGCATCGAGCGCCGCAGGGTCGGGGAAGCACATCGATCCGAACGGTCCCTTGCAGTGCATCGACTTGGCGCCTTCGGCGATGGTCTCCGCGAGCCTGCGCGCGGACTCGTTCCAGATGCGGCTCTGGAAGGCCTCGATCGCCATCGTCTTGGTGAAGTCGGGAAGCGCCGCGAACGCCTCGCGCATCGTCCCTCCGGAGGCGAGCACCTCGAAGGGGCGCCGCTCCGGGCAGCGCGGAAGGTCCTCGGCGCGCCCGCGCCAGCGGCCCCACCGCTCGGCGGCCATGCGCGTGAAGTCGCGCGTGCGTCCCGAGTCCTTGCGTGCGGGAGTGGCGATGAGGAGACGGATCGCCTGCTCGAGCTCGCCTCCCACCGCGGCCGCAGCCGCGAATCCCTTGCCGTGGCGGGCGCTGCCGAAGCGCTGGTCGCCGAAGTAGTTCACGACAAGCAGCGCACGCTCGCCTGCAGGTGCGCCCTCGGGCGGCTCGCTCCCGCGGTCGCGCAGGATCGCGCCGCGGCGCTCGATCTGGCCGGCCTCGTCGCGGCTGAGGCCGCGCACGACGATCACGAACCTGTTGCGGTCGATGATGGAAGACGCGACCGGCGCTGCTGCCCATCCGATGCGGGTGGCTGACCAGCCCCGGCCGGAGCGTGATGCGGTCGCGTCTGCGCGCAGCGCGGGGTTCGTGTCGTCGGCTGGCGGTGCCGCCGATACGTGCTGGACCGTGACGGCGTGCTTGTCCTTAAGGCCCGCGTACGAGATGCCAGCCGCCTTCACGGAGAGGCTCCGCGACAGGAGCGCCACTGCATCAGGCGTGGTGAGCGATTGCTTCTCGAGGCGCCAGACCGAGTGGGTGTGCGTCGCGCCGGGACGCTCCGCCAAGCCTGCGAGCCAGTCGGCCCGGGCCACCTCTTCCACCCGGAAATCCGCTGGCTGTCGTCGAAGCGTCACGCGGCGAGGCTACAGGCGCGCCGCAGACCCGACATTCTCGGGCATTGCATTCAGGTGCGGATCGGGCTACATTACCCGGCTCGCTGGAGCGAACCCTATGAAGACCGACACCCACCCCACGTGGTACCCCGACTGCAAAGTGCACTTCCGCGGACAGGTCGTGATGACCGTTGGCGCGACTGTCCCTGAGATGCATGTCGAGGTGTGGTCCGGCTCGCACCCCTACTACACCGGCCAGAAGACATTCGTCGACACCGCCGGCCGCGTCGAGCGCTTCCAGCGCAAGTTCGCGGGCGACTATTTCGGCAAGGCGAAGCCGGGCGCGAAGAAGCCCGCCGCCAAGTAGCGACCCGAATCCTGACGTTGATCGACCGCGCCGGACAGCTCCGGCGCGGCGTTCGTTTTGGGCGGCAGCGGGTCGCATGTCGCCGATCACGCCTTCGTATCGTCCGGTCCCATGAACGCGCTCCCCGACAACCTCGTGAGGCGGCTCAACGAGCTCGATGCGGAGCTCGAGATGCTCGACGCGCAGCTTGCGGATCCCGCCATCCATGCGGACCAGCGTCGCGTGCGGTCTGTGGCCGCCCGTCGCCGCATGATCGACCCGACTGTGCGACGCTGGCGGCGCTGGCGCGCCGCGGAGTCGTCGCTGCGCGAGGCGCGTGCCATGGTCGCCGCAGGAGGGTCTGGCTCCGCGGATGACCGCGAGCTCGCGGCCCTCGCGCGCGAGGAGTGCGCGGCGCTCGAGGCCGAGCTGTCAGGCCTGGCCCCTGCGCTGCAGGCGGACCTCGTGACCGCAGAGGACCGCAACGTCGGGTCGATGATCCTCGAGATCCGCGCCGGCGTCGGCGGTGACGAGGCGTGCCTCTTCGCGGGCGATCTCGCCGAGATGTACCGCCGATTCGCCAACCGCCGCGGCTGGCGCATGGAGGCCGTGGAGCTCAAGCCTGGCGACATGGGCGGCGTGTCGCATGTGGTCTTCGAGCTCGATGGCGAAGGCGTGTGGAGCGCGCTCGGCTACGAGGGCGGCACGCATCAGGTCAAGCGCGTGCCCGCCACCGAGGCCCAGGGCCGCGTGCACACCAGCACGGCCACCGTGGCGGTGCTGAGCGAACCCGAGAGCGTGGAGAGCGAGGTCGACGCCGCCGAGG
Source organism: Phycisphaerales bacterium (assembly GCA_018882625.1). Lineage (GTDB taxonomy): Bacteria > Planctomycetota > Phycisphaerae > Phycisphaerales > SM1A02 > ZLKRG44. Next base: position 4,741 of record VERO01000184.1, read on the forward strand.
TGCGCGAGATCCTGACCACCGCCCAGGGCCCGGGCGGCCAGAACGTGAACAAGGTGGCCACGGCCGTGCACCTGATCCACGAACCCACCGGCATCGAGGTGCGCATGCAGGAGACCCGCAGCCAGCTGCAGAACCGCGAGCGCGCGTGGCGGCTCCTGCGCGCGCGCGTGCACGAGGCGCGCCGCGCGGCGGCCGAGGCGCAGCGAAGCGCCGAGCGGCGCGGCATGATGGGCTCCGGCGGCCGCGCCGAGAAGATCCGCACCTACCGCTGGAAGGAAGCCGTGGCCGTCGACCACCGGATCGAGGCGTCGTTCGCGCTCGACCCACTGCTCG
>VERO01000185.1 GCA_018882625.1 Phycisphaerales bacterium
CCTCTCGCGCATCGCCTCGACGACCACGTAGAGCGTGGGCGTGAGCAGCAGCGTGATCGTGGTGCCGATCAGCAGGCCGCCCACCACCACGTACCCGATCGAGTGGCGGCTGTTGGCGCCGGGGCCCGCGGCAAGCGCCAGCGGCAGCGCGCCGAGGATGAACGCGAAGCTCGTCATCAGGATCGGCCGCAGGCGCAGGCGTGCCGCAGTGCGTGCAGCCTCGATCGGGGTCGCTCCGCGGTCGCTCGCCTCCTTCGCGAACTCCACGATGAGGATGGCATTCTTCGCCGCCAGGCCGACGAGCATCACCAGGCCGATCTGCGCGTACACGTCGAGCGGGTTGCCCATCAGGTGGAGGCTCAGGAGCGCGCCGAGCACGGCCCCCGGCACCGCGAGCACGACCAGCAGGGGAAGCAGCCAGCTCTCGTACTGCGCGGCCAGCAGCAGGAACACGGCGATGATCGACAGCGTGAAGACGATCGGCGCGGCATTTCCCGCCTCGATCTGCTGCATGATGATGCCGGTCCACTCCATGTCGAACCCCTTGGTCATGGTGGCGGCCGAAACCTCCTCCATGGCCTTGATCGCATCGCCACTGGAGAATCCCGGCGCGGTGTTGCCGTTGACCTGCACGGAGTTCATGGCGTTGTAGTGGGTGACCACGTCGCCGCCGGGCTGTGCCGTGACTGCGCAGAACGCGGCCAGCGGAGTCATGCTGCCGCTCCTCGAGCGCACGTAGAGCTTCTCGAGGTCCTCGGGCGACATGCGGCTGGGCGCGTCGGCCTGCACGTACACCTGGTAGACCTTGCCGAAGCGGTTGAACTGGTTGACGAAGGACGAGCCGAACTGGGCTTGGAGGGTGGAGAACACGTCGCCGACGTTCACGCCTAGGGCCTCTGCCTTGGTGCGGTCGACCTCGAGGTAGATCTGGGGGACTCCCGTGCTCCATGTGGTGGTGAGCCCGGTCACCTCAGGCATCGTGCGGGCCTTGGCGATGAACTGCTGCGCGACCTCCCAGAGCTGGTCGCCGCCGGCGCCCGTCAGGTCATTGATCTGCAGCTGGAACCCGCCGACATTGCCCAGGCCCGGGATCGCCGGCGGGGGCACCGCGAAGGCGACGGCTCCGGGCACCGATTGGAACGCGCGGTTGCAGCTGTCGATGATGTCGAACGCGGACTTGCCCTTCCCGCGGGCGTCCCAGTCGTCGAGCACTGGGATCATGAATCCCCAGTAGGTCTGGTTCGCGTTGGTGAGGAAGTTGGTGCCGTTGATCTGGATCACGGACTTGACGCCCGGCTGGGCTGCGATGATCTCGCGAAGGCGATCCGACTGCTCCTGGAGGCGCGGCAGCGACGCGCCGGGCGGGAGCTGGTACAGCACGAAGAAGTAGCCGTTGTCCTCGTCAGGGATGAATGCGGTGGGCGAGCGCATGCCTAGCCATGCCGCACCGGCCAGGAGGGCCAGCAGCGCAGCGACGACGCCCTTCCATGCGTGCCCGAGCGCGCCGACAAGCGCCTCGTACCCATGCTCGAGGCGCGAGAAGGCGGAGTTGAAGATGCCCAGCGGGCCGCGCGTGGCCCGCGTGTGGCTGCCCCCAGTCAGGAGGGCCGCGCAGAGCGCAGGGCTCAGCGTCAGCGAGTTGATGCCGGAGAAGACCACGCTCACCGCGATGGTCATCGCGAACTGGTTGTAGAGCTGCCCGGTCATCCCGGGCATCAGCGAGGCGGGGACGAACACCGCCACGAGCGCAAGCGTCGTCGCGACGATCGGGCCCATCACCTCGCGCATCGCGCGGCTGGCCGCACGGCGGGGGTCCGTCTCGCCCTCCTCGAACTTGCGCTCCACGTTCTCGACGACCACGATCGCGTCATCGACGACGAGGCCGATGGCGAGCACGAGCCCGAGCATCGAGAGCGTGTTGATCGAGAATCCGAGGGCCAGCAGCACGATGAACGTGGCGAGCAGGCTCACGGGGATCGCGATCATCGGGATCAGCGTGGTCTTCAGGCGCTGCAGGAAGACGAAGATCACGATGAGCACGAGCGCCATCGCCTCGAAGAGCGTCTCCACGAGCTCAGAGATGCTGGCCGAGATGAAGAGCGTGCTGTCGAAGCAGATCCCGCCCTGCACGCCGTCCGGGAACGACGCCTGCAGGTCGGCCATCACCTTGCGGACGCCCTCCGCAACGGCGAGCGCGTTGGCCTCGGGGTTCTGGTAGATGCCCAGCAGCGCCGAGGGCTTGCCGTCCAGCGACGACCTGGTGCTGTAGTTCACGGCGCCCAGCTCGACGCGCGCGATGTCCTTGAGGCGGAGCACGCCGCCATCCGGGGTCGTGCGGACGATGATCTCCTCGAACTGCGAGACCTGCGTGAGCCGGCCCTCGGCTGTCACCTGCAGCGTCAGGTCCGGCCTCCCGGAGCTCGGCTCTGCGCCGGTGTTGCCTGCCACGACATCCTGGTTCTGCGCGCGGATGGCATCCTGCACCTCGTCGCCGGTGAGCCCAAGCGCAGCCATCTTCTGCGTGTCCATCCAGATGCGCACGGAGTACTGGAGGAGGCCGAAGTTGGTCACGCCGCCGACCCCGGGCACGCGCTGGAGCGCCGGCGTGATGACGATGTCCGCGTAGTTGCCGAGGAACTGGCTGTCGTATGAGCCGTCAGGCGAGGTGAGGCTCGGCACGATCACCAGGTTGGTCGACTGCTTCTTGAAGGTGACGCCCTGGCGCTGCGCAGCCTCCGGGAGCTGCGCGAGGCTGCTGTTGGCGTAGTTCTGGACGTCCACCGCGCCGATGTCGAGGTCGTAGCCCACCTCGAACGTCACGGTGATGTTGGAGGATCCGGATGCCGTGCTCGTGCTCGACATGTAGATCATGCCGGGCACGCCGTTGATGGCGAGCTCGAGCGGGCGGGTGACGCTGTCGCCGGTGACCTGCGCGTTCGCGCCGGGATAGGTCGCGGTCACCTGCACGACGCCAGGCACCACGTTGGGGAACTGCGCGACCGGGAGCACCTTCAGCGCGATGTATCCGCCGAGCGCCATCAGGATGGCGATGACGCCGGCAAAGATCGGCCGCTTGATGAAGAAGTCGATCATGGCGAGGGCTTGGCTTCAGGCGCCGCGGGCTGGCCCTCGGGAGCGGCAGGCTTGGGCGCGGGCGCGGGCGCGGTTGGCTGGCCCTCGGGCGGCGCCGGCTTCGGCGCGGGCGCCTCGGCGACCTTGGCGCCCGGAGCGAGGCGACCCTGGCCTTGGACGATCACGCGCGCATCAGGCGAGAGTCCGCTGCCGATCACGAGACCTGCACCACCGAACCCGATGACCTCCACGTTCGCCGACTTCGCGGTCTGCTCGGGCGTGACCGTCCACACGATCGCGGCGGCCGTCTGGTAGACGATCGCGGGCTGGGGCACGGAAATGGCGCTCTTGAGCACGCGCTGCGGAAGGCTCACGGAGAGGTACTGGCCTGGCAGGATCGCCAGATCCGGGTTCGCAACCTCGATCCGTGCGATGATCGTGCTGGTGGACGAGTCCACGGCATTGTTGACGAACACCACCTTGCCGGTGCTTGACCAGGTGCCGCCCGGATCCTTGACGGGCACGTTCGACGCGCCACTGGACTGGAGCGCGCGCAGCGCCGGGATGTCGCTGGCGACCGGGGAGAACTCGACCCAGATCGGGTCGAGCTGCCGCACGTCGGTGAGGTTGCCGTTGCTCTCGGGCTTCACGAGCGTGCCTTCGTACACGCGCGTCCTGCTCGCCTGGCCGCGCACAGGGCTGGCGATGGTGCAGTAGCTGAGGTTGAGCGTGGCGTTGTCGACGCCTGCCGCGGCTGCGAGGACGCCCGCCTTGGCGCCGAGCCACTTCGCCTCCAGCTCATCGAACTCCTCGCGCGAGATCGCGCCGGATGCCACAAGGGGCTTGTTGCGCTCGTACTTCTGGGTGGCGTCGAAGAGGGTCGCCTCCGATGCGGCGAGCTGCGCCTGCGCCTGCTCGAGCGCGATCCTGTAGGGCGCGGGGTCGAGCTCGTACATGAGCTGGCCTGCATCCACCATGGCGCCATCGGCGTACCGCTGCCTGAGCAGCCAGCCCTCGACGCGCGCATCAATCTCCACCGTGCGCACGCTGACCGCCTGCGCGGGGTAGTCGCGCGAGATGGTGACGTCGCTCACGGTGGCGGGCACGGACACGACTGGAGCCGCCGGCCGCTCCGGCGGTGCGCTGCGCTTGGAGCATGCGGAGCCTGCGACGGCGCAGAGTGCCGCCAGTCCTGCGCATGCGGCAGCGCGGGCTGATGGGGCGCTGACATGAGATGGGGCGCGTTGCACCTGTGGCGAGCGGGGGATTCTGCAGGTCATGGCGTCTCCGCGGGCGCGTTGCCGTCAGGGAGTGGAGGTGGGGAGGCGAACATGTTCGGTCCGCTCGACGTGAACGCGCCCTCGCCGACGGCGGGAATCGGCACGTTCTCCCAGCCGCCGCCGAGCGAGCGGTAGAGCTCGACGAGGTTGCTGGCGGCGAGTCCGCGCGCCTGCGAGTAGCCGTTCTCCGCCTCGAGCACGGTCTGCGCGAACTGCAGCAGCTGCGTGAGGTTGACCGTGCCGGCGCGGTAGCGCGCGAGCGCGAGGTCGTAGGTGTCGCGCACGTCGCCTAGGGTCTTCTCGAACTCGCTGAGCTGCGCACGCGCACCGGCGTAGTTGCCAAGCGCGGTCTGCACCTCGCTCGCGGCCCTCAGCACCGTTTCGCGCCACTGGATCTCCATCTCCAGGGCGAGCGCCTCGGCCTGCCGGACCTGGCTCGCCGTGAGGCCCGCGTTGAAGAAGTTCCAGGAGAAGGTCGGGCCGACGCCGTACGTCTGGTTGGCGATGTTGCCCAGACCGGAGAAGTTCACCGCCGCGATCTGCCACGTGCCGACGATGGAGAGCTGCGGGAAGTAGCCCGTCTCGGCCACGCCGATCTCGGCCGTCGCCGCCATGAGCTCGCGCTCCATCTGGAGCACGTCGGCGCGCCGGCGCAGCAGGTCGCCGGGGATGCCGATGGAGACCTCCCC
>VERO01000186.1 GCA_018882625.1 Phycisphaerales bacterium
GTCCACGTCCCGGCCAGACCCAAGGTGACCAGTAGTGCGGCGATCGGGGTGAGGGCTCTGTTCAGGCTCTTCAACATCGGGCTCCTGGTGCCGCGCATGGCGGCAGGCTCGTAAGACCCATGGGGACCCGCGCGGGTCGGGGGTCGGCCGACGGGAAGCGGTTGAAGGTACCGGGGGCGGATGCCCTTCGCAACGAACCACCTTCCCTCCCGGAGGGTCCGCACCGCGACGCCACCCGGATCCCAGATGGAGGGTTCCTCGCTACATTCCCCACGTGATGAACGACTCCCGCTCGTGCGGGAGGCCACTCCCCGCCCGACGGTCGGCACCGGAGGCGAGGGGTGAGGGAAGGCGGTGAGAATCCGCCGCGGACGCGCCGCCGTAACGGGCGCGGTGACGCATGGAGGCGCACCCTCCTCGCGCTGCCGCAACCCGAGCTGACGGAGTGCCACTGCGCATCGCCATGCGGCGCGCGGGAAGGCCAAGCTCGGGACCCGAAGCCGGAAGACCTGGCATCATGATGCGCCGCGCCCTCGCGACATGGGGCCCACGGCGCCGGACCTCCCTGGACTTCAGGAGGAGGCTTCGCATGTGCCGCCCACCGCACGTCCCCGCACTGACCGGATCTCCCACGAGCGCGGGCACTGCGCGTCAACGCGGCGCCCTCGCCTGTGCGCTGCACGGCGCGATGCTGTGCACTATCGCCACCGCCCCGTTCGAGCGTGCGCATGCCGAGGGGTTTGCCGCGGCCGTGATCTCGTACTCGCCTGGATCCTCGCCAGCGTCCGGGTACACGAACGCTGCGGCTGCGCTTGGCGGGCCGGCACGCTTCACGAGCTCCCCATGGGATGGTGGCGCGGTGACGCCATTCGCACCCGCGTGGCTCCCGTCGCAGGTCGTGTCGATCGGCGCCGGCGGATCGCTGGTGCTCGAGCTCGATGAGCCGGCGGTGGATGACCCGCGCAACCCGTTCGGCATCGACCTCATCGTGTTCGGGAACTCGTTCTTCTCCGACCTCGGCGGCGGCGCAGGAGTGTGCGGGGCGATCGCAGCCGACGGCGGGATCATCGACGTGTCGGCCGACGGCCTGACCTGGTGCACGGTGCCTGGTGTCGCGGCGGATGGGCTCTTTCCCACGCGCGGGTACCTCGATGCGGATCCCTACGACGCCATGCCCGGCGCAGTGGAGGCGGATGCGCGTGTACCCGTCGATCCCGCGCACCGGGCTCAGGCCCTGTACGGGATGCCGTGGCCGGAGATGACCGCCGCATACGGGCTCTCGGCGGGCGGCGCAGGCATCGACCTCTCCACTGCAGGATGCGCCACCGCACGCTTCGTGCGCATCCGCGTGCCGCCGCCGCCGCATTCGCATGTCGAGATCGATGCGGTGAGCCGGGTCAGGCCCCGCGCGCATGCGTCGGACCTCAACGGCGACGGCGCCGTCAACGGCAGCGACCTCACGGTGCTGCTCGTGCAGTTCGGCGGTGCGGGCAGCGCAGACCTCAACGGCGACGGCACGGTGGACGGCATGGATCTCGCGCAGCTGCTGGCGGGGTGGACGGGCTGATGCGCCGCGCACTCACGCTGGTCGAGGTGATGGTGTGCCTTGGCGTGGTGGCGGTGCTGTCGTCGCTTGCGGCGAGCGCCGTGTCATCGGCGGTCTCGGCCTCGCGTGCGGCGACATGCGCGGGCCACCTCCGGCAGTTCGGGATGGCTGCGCACGCGTACATGTCCTCCAACCGAGAGGCGCTTCCCGCCGCGGTGCTCTTCGAGGCCAGCGCGGGGTCGCTGCGCCAGGTGATGTGGGATCACGTGCGGCGCGCCGACGGCACGATCGAGCCGGGCCCGCTGTGGACCGGGCTTGACCGACCCTTCCATGTGCTGCGCTGCCCATGCTGCATCCCGTCCGCGAGCGACCCGGACGCGTCGGGCTACAACTACAACACCAGTTTCCTCGCTGCGGAGGGCCACTACCCGGTCGTCGATCCCGATGGCCGCGTCCGAAGCGGATGGGAGGCCGCACGGCAGGGCCTGCCGCCTGCCGCGCGCCGGAGGCCGTCGGAGACCGCCCTCTTCGGGGAGGGCGGCTGGACGGGCGGCGTCAACCGCTTCATGCGCGCTCCGGGCGGGACGGTCGAAGGTGATCTGCCTACCGTGTACGCCGGTGGACAGTCGTTCAGGCATCTCGGGTCGACCAACGTCTGCTGGCTCGACGGGCACATCTCGTCCTTCAGCGCCCCATGCGCCGGAGTCCACGCCACGCCGCCGCTCACGCAAGGGACGCTCGGATTCCCCCGCAACGGATTCCTCTCGGAGGACGACAGTGCCTACGACCCCAGGTGAGCTGCGGCCGCAGCTGCGCATCGACCGGTGCGTGTGCCATGACGTGACCTTTCGTGCACTGGCGGAGTGGTCGGCATCCACGGGATGCAGGAGCGTCGACGAGGCCGCGCGCGAGTTCAAGTGCACCACGTCGTGCGGCATGTGCCTGCCCTACGTCGAGCGCGCGCTGGCGACGGGGCAGACGGTGTTCCACGAGATCCTGCCGGTCCGGCGCAGCGCGGCGCGGTAGACCAATCAGCGCCCGAATCGTCGCGCGAGGTCCTCAAGCGGGATGCGCAGCGTGGTGGGCCGCCCATGGGGACAGTTCGTGGCACGCTCGATGTCGTGCCGGCGCGCGAGCAGCGCGGAGATCTCGTGCGGCGTCAGCCGGTCCCCTGCCTTGATCGCGGCCTTGCAGGCGCGCATGTCCAGCATCTCCGCGACGGCGGCCTCGGATCCGTCGCCGCACGACACCGCCGCGGCCAGTGCATCATCAGTGAGCGCATCGGCGACGAAGCGTGCCGCGTCGATGCCGCGGTCCGCGAGGTACTGGGGAAACGCGTGCACCGCCACGGAACGCGGACCCGAAGCCGCAGCCTCGATGCCGAGGCGAGCGAAGAGCGGCGCGAGCTGTTCGAGCCGGGCCAGCGCAGCGGGCGGCACGTCGGCGGTCGCGGGCACGAGGAGCCGCTGCGAGGCGAGCGTGCCGGAGCCAAGCCGCGCGCGCAGCTCCTCGAACATGACGCGCTCGTGAAGCGCATGCTGGTCGATGACGACGAGTGCGCCATTCTCCTCAAGCACAAGCCAGCTGTCGTCGACCTGCAGGAAGCGCTCCGTCGCGACGGCATGGACATGCGGCAGCGGATCCGCAGCGTGATGCAGCGCTGGAGCCTCAGGCTGTGCGCAAGGCGCGTGAACCCCATGTGCGCCGAGCGGCGCCGCGGCGCCTGCCGGGGCGGCCACCGACGGGCGTTCACTGGGCGCAGCGGGCGTGCGCGTCCACGTGGTGCGCGCGGACCTGTCCGGCGGCTGCACCACGAGCGGGCGCGTTGCCGCCGGCACGACCGCACTGCGCGGCACCACGGAGGTGCCAAGCACGCTCGTCAGGATGGGCGACACCTCGCGTGTGAGATCCTCGCTCCGGAGCGCATCCTGCACGGCACGGTGCACGAGCCGGTGCGCGGCATCAGGGGCGCGCCAGCGGACCTCGAGCTTCTGCGGATGGACGTTGACGTCGACCGCCGCAGGGTCGCACGAGATCATCAGCACGAACGCCGGCACGAGCGACGGCTCCGCGAGACCGCGGTATGCCTCGCGCGCGGCGTGCGCCAGCGAGCGCTCAGTCACGGGCCGGCCGTTCACGAAGATCCTCTGGAAGCGGCTCGTCGATCGCATCGACTCCGGCCTGCACACCGCTCCGCGCACGGACATGGCCCACTCGCCGCCAGCGCCGTCGGGCACGCGCATCTCGGCGTGCACTGGCAGCGGGTCCGCACCAAGTACCTCCCCGAGCGCGCCCCTGATGCGGCCCATCAGGTCGCCGGATTCCGGAACGTCAAGCGCGGTCCGCGCGCCGTGGCGCAGCGAGAACGCAACCTCGGGATGCGCCAGCGCCGCGTTGACGACGGCATCGGTGATGCGGGCGGACTCGGCGGACTCCGCACGCAGGAAGTGCCGCCGCGCAGGCACGTTGTCGAAGAGATCGCGAACCTCGACCGTGGTCCCGGGCCGCCCCGCCGCCGGCCGAGCCGCCTCAGATTCACCGAAACTGCACACGAGGGTCCACGCCTCCGACGCGTTGTGCGTGCGGCTCGTCAGCGAGACCCTCGACACTGCGGCCACCGAGCACAGCGCCTCGCCGCGGAACCCGAAGGATGCGAGCCTCCACAAGTCGCTGGCGTCGCTGATCTTGCTCGTGGCGTGCGGCGCCACCGCCAGCGGCAGCTCGTCGGGCGGAATGCCGGAGCCGTCATCACGCACGCGGATCAGCGACCGCCCGCCGCCCTCGGTCTCGATGTCGATGCGCCTGGCCCCGGCGTCGAGGGCATTCTCGACAAGCTCCTTCACCACGCTCGCGGGGCGCTCGACCACCTCGCCTGCGGCGATCTGGTGGACAAGGTGCTCCGGCAGCGCTCGGATCGGCATGGTGGCGCGATATCGTACGGCCGTGCCCGAGACGGTCGTGATCGGCGACGTGCATGGATGCGGCGAGGAGCTGCGGCTGCTGCTCGCGCGGATCGACCGGATTGCGCCGCGCGCGCGCATCGTCTTCGTGGGCGACCTCCTCACCAAGGGGCCGAGGCCCGACCTGGTGGTATCCGAGATCCTCGCGCGGCGGCAGGCCGGCGCACGCATCGAGCTCGTGTGCGGGAACCACGAGCCGCGCGCGCTCGAGGCGCTCATGAGGGCGGGTCCTGACGCGGAGCTTGAGCTGCTGCCGCCGCGCCTGGCCGAGATGGTCGACGCCCTCGCGGACGAGGACATGCTCGATGACGCGATCGGTCTCATGCGCGAGGCGCTGTGCACGAACGTGCTGCGCGGGCCCGGGCGGAGATGGGCCGTCGTGCACGGCGGCGTCGACCCGAGGCTCGGCCTGGACCGCACGCCTCCGAGGCGCCGCGTCACGATCAAGGGCGGTCCGGACGAGGTGGACTGGTGGTGGTCCTACGACGGCCGCGACGGGCTGCTCATCGTCGGGCACAAGC
>VERO01000008.1 GCA_018882625.1 Phycisphaerales bacterium
CTGCTTGCAGGTGCATACCTCGCGGTGGGCGGTGTGCTGAGCGCGTGCACCAAGAACCAGGTGGTGGCGTTCGTGCTCACGGTGGTCGTGTGCTTCCTGCTGCTGCTCGCGGGGTTCCCGGTGGTGCTCGACTTCCTCAAGGGATGGGTGCCAGACGGCGTGCGCGATGCGCTCGCGGGGATCTCGGTGCTCGCGCACTTCGATGCGATGGCGCGCGGCGTGATCGACCTGCGCGACGTCATCTACTTCATCGCGCTCATCGGCGCGATGCTCGTGGCCAACACGCTCCTGATTGACTGGCGAAAGGCGGCCTGACGTGAGTGACACTTCACCTGTGGCTTCTTCGGCCCGCGCATCGGGCTCGCCCGCGCCGCGCGGCATATCCCGGCGCACCGTGGCCATCGTGGGTTCCGTGCTCGCGTTCGTGGTGTTCGTGGCGCTTGTGGCCGTGACCGGCATGATGCGGCTGCCGCGACTCGATCTCACCGCGGCCGGCATGTACACCATCTCGCCGGGACTGCGCGCCGTGGTGCAGTCGCTCGACGAGCCGGTGCGCATCGACCTCTACTGGTCTGCCGAGGCCGCGAAGGACGCACCTGCGATCGTGACCCATGCGCAGCGCGTGCAGGAGTTCCTGCGCGAGGTCGCCGACGCATCGCGCGGCATGGTCGAGCTGCGTGTGCTCGACCCCAAGCCATTCTCCGAAGAGGAGGACGCCGCGCGCGTCAACGGCATCGCGCCGATCACGGTGGATGGGCTCGGCCGCACCCTGTCGCTCGGTCTTGTGGTGACTGGCCCGACTGACCGCAAGGATGCGCTGCCCTGGCTCAACCCCGGCGACGAGGCGTTCCTCGAGTACGACATCGCGCGCGCGATCATCTCCGCATCGCGCGCGAGCAAGGCGAAGGTGGCGCTGATCACCGCACTGCCGATGGATTCGGGATTCGACCCGCAGGCGCGCCGCATGACTCCGCCGTGGCAGGTGCTGACGCAGATGCGCCAGCTCTTTGACGTGGAGGTCGTGCAGCCGGCGGCCGACAGGCTGCCTGATGACGTGTCCGCCGTGGTGATCGCGCATCCCTACGGCATGAGCGAGAGCCTGCTCAAGTCGATCGACGCCTACGCGATGCTCGGCGGCAACATCCTGCTCTTCATGGATCCGCTGTGCGAGAGCGCGGTGGATCCTGGCGCGCCCGAGGGCTTCGGCGTGGTGCAGCAGTCGAGTGATCTCGGCCCGCTGCTGCCGGAGTGGGGCATCGAGTGGCAGCCGGCGAAGGTGGTCGGCGACCGCAAGTATGCGCAGCGCGTGCGTGCGCGCACGGCGACTGGCCTCGCCACCGTCGAGTACATCGCGTGGCTGATCGTGCCCAAGGATGCGATCGACTCTGCCGATCCTGCGTGCGGGATGCTGTCGAACCTCACGCTGCTGTCGGCGGGCGCGGTGTCTGCGGCTGAGGGCAGTGCGATGACGATGACGCCGCTCGTGCGCGCGTCCGATGAGACGCAGCTTCTTGATGCGTCGAAACTCGGGTCGTTTGCGGATCCCAATGCGCTGCTGCGCGAGTTCGCGGCTGACGGCGTGAAGCGTGTGCTTGCGGCGCGGTTCACGGGTCTTGTGAAGAGCGCGTATGGCATCGAGCGTGCGCCCGACGGTGCGCCCAAGCCTGCGACGATCGTGGTGGTGGGCGATGCGGACTGCCTCCGCAACGAGACGTGGACGCAGGAGGAGCGGCTCGGCAACCTCTCGCTGGGGTGGCGCGTGTTCGCCGACAACGGCTCGCTCGCGTTCAACACGGTCGAGCAGCTCACGGGCGACAAGGCGCTGCTGTCGCTGCGTGCGCGCGGCAGCGTGCAGCGGCCCTTCGAGGTGGTGAAGGAGCTGCGCCGCCAGGCCGAGGAGCGCTACCTCAAGCGCGAGCAGGAGCTGCAGGAGCGCATCAAGGCCGCGGAGGCGCGCATCAACGAAGTGCAGGCGCGAAAGAGCGCGGACCAGATGCTGGTGCTGTCGCCTGAGCAGCAGTCGCAGCTCGAGGACTTGCAGAAGGAGCTCGTCGCGGCGCGCGCCGAGCTGCGCCAGGTGCAGCTCGGACTGCGCGAGGACATCGAGTCGCTCGGCCACCGGCTCATGCTCGCGAATGTCGTGGGCTGGCCGATCGTGGTCGCGATTGCGGCGGCTGTGCTTGGCATGCGACGATCGGTTCGAAGGCGGTAAGAGGAGTCACCAATGCAGTCGAAGCGAATTCTCGTGATGCTGGCGGCAAGCGCATCGGCACTCGTGCTGATCGCGATGCTGATGCGCGGTGGTGGCGTGCTCGGCGGTGGTGCGGGTGGTGACGGCGCTGGCAGCGGTGGCGCGGGCGGCGCCGGTGGTGCGGGCGCGGGCGGCGCATCATCTGCCGATCTGCTGGTGGATCTTGCGCCGATGGCAGAGCGCATCAACGTACTGGTCGTGGAGTCTTCCGAAGGCACGACGCGACTCGAGAAGCGTGATGGCACGTGGGTCGTTGCGACGCGTGATGGGTTCCCCGCGCAGACCGAGTCTGTGGTGGGTGCGCTGCGCGGTCTCGCGGGCCTGCGCAAGTCGCAGAAGCTGACGGCCAAGCCGGAGCGTCACGGGGATCTCGGGCTTGCGTGGCCTGACTCGACTGGCGAGGCCAAGCTGGTGTCGGTGTACGCCGGCGACGAGAAGCCCGTGGCGCAGGTGGTGGTGGGCCGCGGCGTGTTCCAGCCCGATGGCGTGTACGCGAGGCTGCTGTCGGAGCCGCAGACGTGGCGATGCGCGGGCAGCATGACCGTGGCCGCGACGGCGCAGACGTGGCTGGCCAACCCCGTCGCCGACATCAGCGCCGGCTCGATCGAGACGATCTCCGGCTGCGACCCCTCGGGACGGACCATCACGCTGGTGCGCGACGACAAGCGCGTGTGGCAGGTGCAGGGTGCCGAGGGCGGCGCGGCTGGCGCGGCCGCAGCCGGCGCCGACGGCGCAGCGCCGGGCGTAACCCCCGGTGCGCCGACCGACCCGGTCGCCGACGGCTTCAAGGCGGCGATTCCCTCGCTCGTCGTGGGTATGCAGGCCGAGGACGTGCGCCGCGCGACCCCCGAGGACGCCGCCCGACAGGGCGTGGTCACCGTCACCTACGGCATCGGCTCCGGCGGCACCGCCCACGCCCGACTCTGGCGCGACGGCGAGACCTACTTCGTGATGCTCGATGCGGCACTGCCCGAGCCGCCAGCGCCGAGCGCGGCGAGCGCGCCCGCCGCGGGATCCGAAGCGGCGCCCGCGGCGCCCACCACCGACGCCCCCGTAGAGAAGTCTTCAGCCGAAGACTCCACTACCACGCCCCAGGATCCCCACGCGGCGATCCGCACGCAGGCCGCAGCCTGGGACGGATGGGTCTTCACCGTCCCGTCCTGGCGCGCCAACCAGTTCGCCAAGCTCTTCGGCGTGGACACGGGTCCAGCATCGCCGCCGTCCGGGCTCAGTCTCCCCGGCGGCATGCCTCCCATGATGATGCCCCCGCCCGGCGTCACGCCATGACTGGAGACTCGCACATGGAATTCTGCATCGAGATCGATCGGGAGTCGGACGGAAGGTGGATCGCTGAGATCCCGTCGCTTCCCGGGGCTATGGCGTACGGCGCTACCCCAACCGAGGCGCGCGCTCACGCGCAGGCGATCGCGCTACGCGCAGTTGCCGAGCGAATCGAGAACTGCGAAGCCGGGTCCGAATCGCTCACCATCGTCTTCCGCGCAGCATGACCGCGTGGCCAAGCTGACCGCTACCGCAGCACGGCCTCGACGCGCCAGGAGTACTCGCCGATCTGCCGGCCCGATCGGGTGGCCGTGATCTTGATGGTGCGGTCTGTGCGGTCGAACCGGCCGCTCAGCGAGATCGACCCGTCCTTGGTGGTCAGCGACGAGGACGCGGTATGCCGATGCCCCAGCGGATCGATCGACAGTGTGGTGGAATGGCTCTCGAACTGGAACCGGAAGTCGAAGCCTCCGGAGAAGGAGGTCTTTGGCTCCACCGAGAGCCCGGTGGCCTGCGACGTCTGAAGGGGAGTGAGTGCCTCAGCGCCCGTCGGCCAGGCGGCCGCGAGTGCGAGGGATGCGATCAGGGTGAGGATGGCGAGCCCGGAGAGTTTCATGCCGGGAGGGTAGATGGTGGAGTGGCCCGCAGTCGTTCGGGGTGGCATCGAAACTGCCGGATCGATCCGGTTTCTCCGAAGTGACTCGAAAGGCCGATCATCTGCCGAGAAAGCAGGGTCATTGATGTGACATATTCGCCGATCACCAGCATCACGATCGTGCCATTTCAAATCACAATGCCTCGTGGATCGCAGCAATTGACCACATGATCGCGATAGTCGGCAAAACACTACCGTTCGCACGGCTTCTGATCCCGATCATCGCCGAACTTCAGCGAACGCGCTAGTCATAGGCACTCTCAAGTCCGCGGTTAACCACCCCGGTGCGAGAGCGTGGTCAAGGCAAACTGGCTGCGCTTTAGGGGTCATCGGCAGGAGGCGGTACTGAGGTCACTAGGGTGGCGAAGAGGGCGTCCGGCCTAGCGCGATCTTGCGGGAACCGCCCCGTGCAGGGCGGGCAGCCCCATTGACACATGTGATCCATGGGATACAGTTCATGCGTCGCGTACACAAGACCTTGCAGTACTCAGACTGGATCGCGGACCTCCGAGATCCGATCGGCCGTGCGGCGATTCAGATGCGAGTGGATCGCCTTGCCGACGGGAACCCTGGTCTGCATCGGGTCCTGCGTCATGGAGTGCATGAGATGAAGATCGATGTTGGTCCCGGCTACCGCGTGTACTACAAGCTGAGAGGGAGCGACCTTGTGGTGCTCCTCGCAGGCGGCGACAAGTCGACGCAGGAACGTGACATCGTTCGTGCGTACTACCTCACACGCAACCTGTAGGAGTGCACATGGCAAAGACACCGCAACGCAAGGACACGTCGCAGTCAAAAAGGAAGCCTGTCAGGCGCAAGAAACGGGTGCGAACGATGCCGTATGACGTGGCCGAGGAGCTTCGCACTCCTGCGGAGATGGCCGCGTACATAGACGCGTGGCTCACCATGGCACCGGATGATGCACGTGGCATAGCACGCGCGCTGGGCAACGTGGCGCGCGCATATGGGATGAGCAAGATCGCGAGGGAGGCTGGTCTCGGTCGCGAGAGCCTCTATAAGGCTCTGAGCGATGAGGGGAACCCCAGTCTCGACACGGTGGTCCGGGTCGCGCGCGCAGTCGGCATGCGCTTCAGGCTGGAAGAGGCCTGAAACTCGCCGCCCGCGGATTGAAAGTCTGGGGACCGCGGATTGAAAGTCTGGACGCCGCGGATTGAAACCGGGGTGGGCCGCGCGCAGGGTCAGGAACAGATCTGGCTGCGGTTTGGGGGCATCTGGGTGATCGCGGGGCGGCCATCGTTAGGGTCGCGACGAGGACGTCCGGCCTGACGCGATCCCGCGGTGGTTGCACCGGGCGTGGCCGCCACCACCTTGACAGGTGTGGTCTATGGGCTACACTCCATGCGTCGCGTTCACAAGACTTGGCAGTACTCGGATTGGATTGGCGGACTGAAGGATCCGATCGGCCGCGCGGCGATCCAAGCTCGTGTGCTGCGACTGATCAGCGGGAACCCTGGTCTGCATCGGGTCCTTCGCCATGGAGTGCACGAAATGAAGATCGATGTCGGACCGGGCTACCGCGTGTACTACAAGCTGAAGGGGAGCGACCTTGTGGTGCTCCTCGCAGGTGGCGACAAGTCGACGCAAGAACGCGACATCGTTCTCGCGTACTACCTCACGCGCAACCTATAGGAGTGCACATGGCAAAGACGCCGCAACGCAAGGACAAGGCGCAGTCGAAGAAGAAGCCAGTCAGGCGCAGGAAGCGGGTGCGCACAATGCCGTATGACGTCGCCGAGGAGCTTCGCAATCCGGCGGAGATGGCCGCATACCTGGATGCGGTGGTGGAGCTGGCGCCGGATGACTCCCGCAGCATCGCAACTGCGCTGGGCGACGTGGCGCGCGCATACGGGATGAGCAAGATTGCGAAGGAGGCCGGGCTCAGTCGCGAGAGCCTCTACAAGGCTCTCAGCGATGAGGGGAACCCCAGTCTGGACACGGTGGTCAGGGTCGCGCGCGCCGTGGGTATGCGCTTCAGGCTGGAAGAGGCCTAAAACTCGCCGTTCCGCGGATTGAAAGTCTGGGGACCGCGGATTGAAACCGGGGTGGGGTCGGGCGCACGGCCAGGCAAAAATCTGGCTGCGCTTTGGGGGTGTTTGGCGGGATAGGGCGCGACCATCGTTAGGGTGGACCCATGCCCCGAGTGAACTGCGCGCCGGTCCTGGCCCCTGAAGCCCCATGTGTGACAAACCGTTTTAGTGTGTGCACATCTATAGACACGTTGTACTCTTTGGAGGTGCGAACCCGCGGCCAACTTGAGCCAGATCCAGGCCCGGTCATCCCCTCAGGGATCCTCCGCGCCCGGGATCTCGCCGCCGCCGGAATCAGCCGGCAGTCTGTGGCCGCGCTTGCGAAGTCGGGCCGAGTGCTTCGTGTCAGCCGCGGGGTGTACGTGTCGCCTGACCATCCACTCACCGAGAAGCACTCGATCGCAGTCGCATGCACGCGTGTGCCCGGCGGGGTGATCAGCCTGATGTCGGCTCTCGTGTTCCACGGTCTTACAGACCACAATCCCTTTGAGGTGTGGATGACCATTCCTCCGGCGGCTCGACGACCGATGATGGAGCAGCCGCCGCTACGGGTGACGCGGTTCTCAGGTGCCGCACTCACCCATGGAGTGGAGACACACTCGGTGGAGGGCGTGCGAGTACGTGTCTACTCGGTGGCGAAGACAGTGGCTGATCTCTTCAAGTACCGCAACAAGATCGGGATTGACGTTGCCGTGCAGGCACTTCGCGAGGTACTTCAGGACCGTCGCCTCACAATGGACGATCTCGTGGAAGCGGCGCGCGTGTGCCGGGTGGAGCGCGTGATCACCCCGTACGTCGAAGCGCTCCAGTAGGCGGCGCGGAGGTCGGTGATGTCGCGGGAACGAGGGTTGCCGGCGGCGGTGAAGCATCGCTTGCTTCAGGTCGCCCGATTGCGAAACGAAGAGTTCGAGCAGCTCCTCGTTCGCTATGTGGCCGAGCGATTCCTGTATCGCCTGTCCGTGTCGCGCTTCGCGGATGCATTTCTGCTCAAGGGAGCGATGCTCCTCATTGCGTGGCAAGGGTCGCCGCACCGCGTGACGAGGGACGTCGATCTGCTGGGACTTGGGGAGTGCTCAACCCCTGGGGTGTCGAAGATGTTGGGTGAAGTTGCTTTGGCCAGGCCATATGACGACGGGGTTGCCTACGACGTCGGAAGTCTCGAGACCCAGACAATTCGGGCACTCAGCGGTGCTAGTGGCGTCAGGGTCACGCTCTGAGCGAACCTCGGTACGGCACGGGTGAAGCTCCAAGTCGATGTGGGATTCGGCGATGCGGTGAGCCCAGGACCTGAGCGCATCGAGTTTCCCTCCATCCTTGATCAGCCGCGGGCGCTTCTTGGTGCCTATCCCATGCCGACCTTCATCGCCGAGAAGGCGATGGCGATCGTGGAGCGCGGGCTCAGGAACACACGACTCAAGGACTACTTCGACGTGCACTACCTCTCGCAGCACTGGCAGTTTCAGGCCTCGGCACTCGTGCATGCGATGCGCGCGACATCCGTCCGTCGCGGAACGCCCATCCAGACATGCGAGCTGCCTGGGCTCTCTGGGGAGTTCTCCTCAGATCAGCGGAGGCAACTGCAGTGGAGTGCATTCTGCACCCGCATCGCACCACAATCCACAGTGGAGCCGCTGCCGGCGGTGGTGCACTCCGTGTCGCAGTTCCTAAGGCCGATCCTCGTCGCTGTGGCGACTGACACAAGCCCAAGTGCCCTTTGGACTCCCGGAGGACCATGGCGTTGAGCGCTCTGCCCCAGCGCCTACGGCAGCAGCAGCGCCAGGAGCGCGCCGCGGATTGAAACCGGGGCGGGGTCGGGCGCACGGCCAGGAACAAATCTGGCTGCACTTTTGGGGTGTTTTTGGGGATCGGGCGCGGCTGTCGTTAGGGTGGCCATATGTCACCAAGTGTTGCTTTAGATTGCCGAAAGTATGCCTCAGTGTGGCATACTGACTCGCGGAGTCCCGTTCTGAGCACCAGGCCGCCCATGCCCAACCTGCCCGACTTCTTCGCCAGCCATCCCGTGTTTACGACCGAAGAGGTTGCGCGCTTCCACCGCGAGCAGCGCTCGGGAAAGCCGGGAACACTTCGCGTACTCCTGATGCGACACCATGCCCGGGGCAGGCTCATCGCAGTCCGTCGCGGGGTGTACGCCACCGTGCCGGCAGGGCACACCGCGGACAAGTTGCCGGTCGATGCCTACCAGGTCGCTTCGCGCCTAGCGCCCGATGCGGTGCTCGGCTACCACACGGCACTCGAGCTGCACGGACTGGCCCACTCCGTGTTCTCGCGACTCCAGTTCCTTACTCGCTCGGCCGCGCGTGCATGCACGTTTAAGGACGTTGCGTTCGAACCGGTGCGGATGCCACGCGCGCTGTCGGGGCAGCATGATGGATCGATTGGGGTCACTCGAGTTCAGCGCATGGGCCTCGACATCCGGATCACCACGATCGAGCGCACATGCGTCGACTCGCTGGATCGCCCGGACCTATGCGGTGGATGGGAAGAGGTGATGCACTCCGTTGATGCGGTGGAGCAGCTCGATGTGGAGTCGCTGATCCAGTACGCCCTGAAGCTGCATTCGGCGACGCTTGCAGCCAAGGTGGGATGGTTCCTCGAAATCAACGCAGACCGGCTCGGCGTCACTGCACGCCAGCTCGATCGCTTGCGCGCGCATCGGCCCAAGTCGCGACAGTACGTCGACCGCGAGTACCCGTATGGGCACAGGGCTGCGAGAGGCTGGAACCTGCTGCTGCCTCTGGAGCTCGCAGAGCGGCGCTGGCGCGAAGTCGGATGAGCCTCGATCGTGATGCGCTGATCGCTGGGGCCGCTGCGCTCGGCTTCAGGTCAGAGACCCTCGAGAAGGTGCTGCGCCTCCTCGAGCTTCTCGATGAGATCGCCCGCGATCCGTGGGTTGGGAGTCGGGTGGCCCTCAAGGGCGGTACGGCTCTGAATCTGTTCGTGTTCGACGTGCCGCGTCTCTCGGTAGACATCGATCTCAACTACATCGGTTCGCACCAGCGGGCCGTGATGGAGACCGAGCGCCCAAGGCTTGAGATGGAGATTGCACGCATCGCGCAAGCAGCGGGCATGACTCTCTCGAGGATTCCAGATGATCATGCAGGCGGCAAGTGGCGCCTCCGATACGCGAGCGTGCTCGGGCAGGGCGGATCCGTGGAGATCGACCTCAACTTCATGCACCGTGTGCCCCTCTGGCCAGTCGTGACTCGCGACTCGCGTACGGTTGCGGGCGTCTCGGCCCGTGCGATTCCGCTGGTGGATGTCCATGAGATCGCTGGTGGAAAGCTGTCGGCCCTTCTGTCCCGCCGCGCCAGCCGCGACCTCTTCGATGCGCATGCACTGCTGAGTCGCACGGATCTGGATGATGGGTGTCTCAGGATCGCATTCGTGGCGATGGGTGCCATGAACAGGATTGACTGGCGCACGGTCTGCCCCGAGTCGCTCAGCTATGACGCTCGGGAGATTGGCGAGCGCCTCGTGCCAGTCCTGCGCACGCCGCATGTATCACGTGACACTCGTGCATGGGCTCACGAGCTCCTGTCGGAGTGTCGGGATCGACTCGTACGCGTGCTTCCACTCAGGTCCGAAGAGCAGGAGTTCCTTGACCGATTGCTCGATCACGGTGAGCTCCGACCGGAGCTTCTCACAGCGGATGAATCCCTTGCGGAACGGCTGAGGATCCACCCTTCACTCCTGTGGAAGTCGCGCAACGTGCGCATCTGGCGGAGACATTGAGTGTCCTGCCGCGGCGCCTACGGCATCAGCAGCGCCAGGAGCGCGCCGCGTGCGGCGGCATTCCAAGTCTCGATACGGTGATTTAGGTGGCGTGCGCAGTCGGCATGCACTTGAGGCGTGGAGGACGCTTAGCCGTGTGCGCTCTCAAGAGCGTCCAGCAGCTTGGGCACGCTGACTGACGCCGCTCGCCACACCAGTGCCTAGTCCATCAGAGCAGCATCGACGATGTCCTGGATTCGTGCCGCATCGTCACGCGGCATAACGAACTTCCCGCAAGACTCTCTCGCGCACGGCAGGCTTGAGGCCACCCGCGGGCACGACATCTACGGCGCAGCCGAGAGCCTCGTTGAGCAATCGCTTCACGGCGACAAGGTCGAACAGGTCCCCCTCATCCGTGAACTCGACAAGAAAGTCGACGTCTGAATCCGGTCGCGCATCGCCGCGGGCCACTGAACCGAACACACCGATCCGGCGAACATGGCGAGCCGAGAGCGCCGGGCGCTGAGCCTCAATCGCCGATAGGGCTTGTTCGAGCGTGACCACGCGCTGATGGTAACGGCTCGGTTGTCTGCATCGACTCGCATACCACACGGCATGGCAGGAGTGGCGCGAAGTCCTCGGGCGCTTCGCGTTGGCTGCGACACCGCCTACGGCAGCAGCAGCGCCAGGAGCGCGCCGCGTGCGGCGGTGACCGCGAGCATCGAGAGGCCGAAGGCATCGGCGAGAGCCGGCTCGAGCGGGAGCCAGATGATCGCAGCGACGAGCATCGCCGCGAATGCGGCCTGCGCCGCAGACGCGACGGTCGGCCACGCGACCAGCATGCGCGATGCCGCAAGCGCGCCGGCTGCGAGCATGAACGCACCCATGAGTGCTGGGAGCATGAACACCACACTGGCACCAGGCGCCACGGTGGCGACCGCCAGCGCGATCGCGCTCCATACCGTCATCCCGATGATGACGTGCGACCACCGTGCGTTGACGAGTGACTCCGATGCGCGAACTGCCACTGCCCGCAGCGCAAGTGCGATGCACGCACCCAGCAACGTGACGCCTGCACAGATCCACAGGTACCCATGCGGCCAGATCCACGACTGCTGGCGTGCCATGCCCTTGAGCGCGTCATCCGTGAACGCCACGCGCGCGAGATGCGTTGCGCCCCAACCCACCAGCGCCGCCACCGCGATCGCAGCGACCGCCGCACCGAGCGACAGCAGGATGCCCGACCAGCGCACCCACCGGCAGCGCAGGGCGATGACCGCACCAAAGAGCGTCAGGAGCAGGGCCATCAGCGCACCGAGCTGCATCCACGCGGCGGGCAGGTGCGCCACACCGAACCCGAACAGGTCGAACCACACCGATTGCGGGGCCGGGGATTGGGGGGCAGCTGACTGCGGGCTTGCGGCTGCGGGCGCAGCGGAGGTGGAGGACTCGGCGGCTGAGACCGTCGCCGTCGCCGTCGTCGTCGCCGCCGGCGCCGCCGCGGCCACCGGCACCGACGCGAGCCCCTCCACCAGCGCGAGTGCGGTCTGCGCCATGTGCTGGGCCGTGAGCGGATCCACATTCTCAGGTGTATCCGTCGGCTGGTGGTAGTGGCGCGGCGATCCGATGCACGCCACGTTGAACCCGGTCATGCCCGCCTCGCGGAACACCGTGAAGTCGGTGCCGTTGGGCATCCACTCGTAGATGGTCGCGGCGACGCTCGTCGTGCGCGGGTGCGGCACGCGCGCAGCCATGATCTCGGCGAGCGCAGTGGTGTCTGGGCCGGTCTCGAAGATGAACGCCGGCCCGCTCGTGCCGCGGCTGTCCAGGTTCACGACCGAACCGATGCGCGGCGCACGCGGATGCTCGCGGCAGAAGAGCTCCGCGCCAAGCAGCCCGAGCTCCTCGCCATCGGTGATCACCAGCACAACCTCGCGCGCGTACGGCCCGTTGGCCTGCGCACGCGCACGGAGCGCACGCGCCACCTCGATCGCGCTGGCCACGCCAAGCGCATCGTCGCCCGCACCCGGCGCGCCCGGCACCGAATCGATGTGCGCCGCGATCGCGACAAGAGTGCGAGGCGATGCGTAGGAGTCACTGGCCTCATCGGCGCTGCCTTCCGCTGTCTGCGCGCCCTGCGCAGATGCCGCCCCCTCCGGCCCCACGCGAAGCGGCGCGACGATGTTCACGAGCTGCACACGCTCGCTGCGCCTGAACCGGGATGGCATCTCGCCGTGCTGCAGCTCCGCGGTCACGCCCATCGCACCGAGCTGGTCCACCACGAACTGCACTGCACGCGCGTGCGCGTCGCTGCCGATGGTGCGCGCCGCGCCCGCCGCGCCGGCCTCGCCGTCACCCACCAGCCCACGCACGCCGTCCATCACGCGCGCGCCGCTGGCCTCCACCGCCGGCGCATCAGTCGGCACCACCTGCGAAGGCATCGTCCGCCACGATGCCACGAGCGCCACCACCGCAACGATCGCGAGCGTCCTGATGCGCACGCGAAGGGTCGGGTCTCCCGGCATCATCATGGTTCAGTCTCCGGTAGGTATGCCGTGGCTCACGCCAGTGATCTCGCCGTGGCGGCGAAGGTACTTGGCGACCACAATCATGTATGTGGCGTGGCTCCACGTGAGCGGGCTCACGCTGACCTGCGCACCCGTGTACGGGTCGAGCTGCTCCGCGAGCACGCCGCTTGGCAGCGCGCGCTGGTGCGTCCACTCGAGCAGGGGCAGCGCCTCCTGCAGCTCCTCGACCGTGCGCGCACGCTCCACCAGCCACTGCGCGTACCAGAGCGTGCAGATGACCCACGGGTTGCCGGGCACGCGCGTGATGTCGTGGCGCTCCACGGCGTGATAGTGGTCGTGCTCGTAGCGCGCGAAGCCACCGACGGACGTCTGCACCCACAGCCGCTCGCCGATCGCGCGCATGTGCCGCTCCACCCGCTCGTCGCGCGCATCAAGCGCACCGAACGCGAACAGCGCGAACGCGCTCGCGTCGAGCGTGAAGTCGAGCCTGTACGAGCCGTCATCGAGCGGGGTCGCCATGCGCGCAAAGCGCCCGCGGCCCTCGTCCCACATCACGCGCACCATGGCGCGCATCATGGCCTCCGCACCTGCGCGGAACTCCTCGGCGCGGTCGAGCGCGCCCATGTCACGCGCAAAGTCGTGTGCCGCACGCAGCGCACCGATCGTCGCGCACACCGTAAAGAGGTGCACGCCGCGGCGCTCCTCCCACAGGTCCCAGCTGGGCTTGGGCAGCCCGCTGGGGTCGCGAAACCCGAGCATCCACTCGGCCGCGTCGATCACCAGCGGGTTGTAGAGGTCGCGCACGAACTCCACGTCGCGGAACACCAGGAAGTGGCGTCGCAGCGCCCACGTCACGAGCGCGGTCTCGTCCTGCTGGATCGGCAGCGTCTTGCGCCCCTCGATCACCCACGGGTGCCAGCTCGAGGCGAGCGTGCCGGTGGGGTTGTACTTGTGCAGGAAGTAGCCTTCAGGCTCGATCACGCGCTGCGCGAAGCGGAAGAAGGCGCGCGAGAGCTCGCCCTGGTGCGCCAGCACGAGCGCATGCGACACCATCGCGCCATCGCGCGGCCACATGTACGAGTACGTGTCGCCCGCGAAGTGCGTGATGTCGTAGTCGTTGGCGGCGATGATCGCGCCGCCCTTGTCGATCTGCGTGCGCACGATGAGCGCGCTGCGCACGTAGAGGTCGCGCAGGTGCGCAGGCAGCGGCGAGAAGTCGATCGCCTCCTTGCACGCCCACCAGCGCCAGTACGCCTCGGTGCGCACGATCATGCGCTGCGGCGACTTCTCCCGGACCTTCGCGTCGAGCTGCTTGATGGCGCGGTAGTCCGTGCCGGCGGCGATCCAGTAGCTGATGGTGCCGCTTCCGCCCGGCGCGAGCGCGAGCCCGAATCCCACCGTGGAGTCGACGCTGCCCTGCGCGATCGAGTTGCGCGAGAGCAGCCCGTCCTCGGCATCCCGCCACGTGCCCTCGGCGTCGCCGATGCGCTTCTGCCCGCAGGCCCACGTGTCGGCGCCGAACCCGCGCGCGCCGCAGCCGTTGATGAGGAAGTACGTGCTGTCCTTGTAGTGCACGAGCCCGCCGGTGGCAGGATCGTAGTTCACGGTGTCGCCGACGGCGCTCTCGCCGATCGAGAGGTCCTGGTGGAAGAAGATGCGCACGTCGCGCGGGTAGCCCGCGAGGTCCGTCACGCGCACGCTGCGCAGGTACACGGGGCTCCAGTAGTCGACCGCATCCTGGCACAGCAGCTCGATGCCGAGCCGCTCGTGGCGCAGCCGCACCTCGGTGATCATGGAGTCGCGCACGTAGCGCAGGTCACGCTCCCATCCCGGCGCATCGACCCACGCGAACTGCCCATCCGCCCACACGCCGAAGCGCTGCAGGTGCCCGCACGTGTGGTTGGGCATGCCCACGTTGGGCCAGTGCAAGTCACGGATGCGGTACAGGTCGTCAAAGGCGACCAGCATCTCTCCGTTGCCGACCGGGATGTTGCGAGGCACGTTGGCTCAGCCCCTGAAGCGGGAGAACACGAGGCTCGTGTTGTGGCCGCCGAAGCCGAAGGAGTTGTTGATCGCGTGCTCCACGGCGCGGTGCTGCGCGGTGTTGGGCACGAAGTCAAGGTCGAAGCCCTCGTCGGGCGTCTCGAGGTTGATCGTGGGCGGCAGGATGCCGTGGTGGATCGCGAGGATCGTCGCCACGCTCTCGATGCCGCCAGCCGCGCCCAGGCAGTGGCCCGTGCAGCTCTTGGTGGAGCTGACGGCGAGCTTCTTCGCGTGGTCGCCGAAGAGGCTCTTCACCGCAGCGACCTCGGCCGCGTCGCCCAGGGGCGTCGACGTGCCGTGCGCATTGATGTAGCCGATCTGCTCTAGGTTCAGCTGCGCATCGGTGATCGCGTTGAGCATCGCGCGCCGCGCGCCGGAGCCCTGGTCATCGGGCGCCGCGATGTGATGCGCATCGCCCGAGGTGCCGAACCCGGTGACTTCGGCGTAGATGCGCGCGCCGCGCGCCTTGGCGTGCTCGAGGCTCTCGAGCACGATGACGGCCGCACCCTCGGCGAGCACGAAGCCGTCGCGGCCTGCGTCGAAGGGACGTGACGCGCGCGAGGGCTCGTCATTGCGCGTGGACAGCGCCTTCATCGCGGCGAACGCGCCGACGCACAGCGGGGTGACCGCGGCTTCGGCGCCGCCGGCGACCATCACGTCCGCATCGCCGCGCTGGATCAGGTGGTACGCCGCGCCGATCGCGTGCGAGCCGGTCGCGCAGGCGGTGGCCGTGGCGATGTTCGCGCCGCGCAGGTTGAATCGGATCGACACCTGGCCAGCGGCCGCGTTGACCATCAGCCTCGGCACGGTGAAGGGGCTCACCTTGCGCGGGCCGTTCTTGATCAGGTTGACGTGGCCGGTCTCGATCGTGTCGATGCCGCCGATGCCGCTTCCGATGGCGACGCCATGGCGATAGGGGTCGCCGGAGGCAGGGGACCAGCCGCTGTCGCGCACCGCCTCGTCAGCCGCAAGCAGGCCGAGCACGGCGAAGCGGTCCATCCGCTTGACCTCGCGCACGTCAGCGACTGGCGTGTGGTCGAGGTTCTTCACCTCCCCGGCGAACCGCACGCCCCAGTCGTAGTTCTGATCGAAGAGCGTGATGGGACCGACCCCTGAAAGGCCATTGATCAGGCCGTTCCAGGTCGATGGGACATCGGGACCCACATCCGTGACCGCACCGAGGCCGGTCACGACGACACGTCGGAGCGTGATCGTCCGCATCTGCGGGGCTCAGCCGCCCGAGGTGGCCGCGCCGCCCTGGTTCTTCATGATGTAGGTGATCGCGTCACCGACGGTCAGGATCTTCTCGGCCTGATCGTCCGGGATCGTGGTCCCGAACTGGTCCTCGAACTCCATGACGAGCTCGACCCGGTCGAGGCTGTCCGCGTTCAGGTCATTTGCGAAGCTGCTCTCGCGCTTGATCTCCGCCTTATCGACACCCATCTGCTCGGCAACGATGGCGATGACCTTCGTCTCGACTTCCGCTTCTGTCACGTGTGGAGCCTCCATAGGGGTTTGCGGCGTTCATGCCGCGGGGCGAGAGTATAGCGGTGGGTCACGAAGCGGGTGGTGGCCGATAGACTTGGCCCCAATCTCATGTCAAACGCCATCGACCGCCGTGTCGCCTTTGTGACGGGGGCCAGCCGAGGCATCGGCAAGGCCATCGCCCTACGCCTTGCCGCCGATGGGCGCCATGTGGTGTGTGTTGCCCGCAATGCCGACCAGCTGCAGGCCGTAGTGGGAGAGATCGCCGCCGCCGGGGGGGCCGCCGAGCCCCTCGCCTGCGACGTGGGCGATGGCGAGGCGCTGGCCGCCGCCATCGACGGGGTCGCGGACCGCTGCGGGCGCCTGGACATCCTGGTCAACAACGCCGGCATCACCCGCGACGGGCTCCTGATGCGCATGTCCGATGCGGATTTCGACGACGTGATCCGGGTCAACCTGCGGTCTGCCTTCGTGGCCTGCCGCGCCGCGGCCCGACCCATGATGCGCGCCCGTTTCGGCCGCATCATCAACATGGCCAGCATCGCCGGAATCATGGGAAACCCCGGCCAGGCCAACTACGCCGCGAGCAAGGCGGGCCTGATCGGCATGACCAAGTCGATCGCGAAGGAGATCGGGTCAAAGGGGATCACCGCAAACGTGGTTGCCCCCGGCTTCATCCAGACCGACATGACCGAGGTGCTGCCCCAGGCGCTCAAGGATGCGGTGATGCCCAACATTCCGCTGCGGTCCTTCGGCAAGGCCAGCGACATTGCTGCGGCCGTGGCGTATCTCGCATCGGATGATGCGGGCTACGTGACCGGACACGTGCTGCAGGTCGACGGCGGCCTGGCGATGTGATCAGCGGCGCCTTTGGCGCTGTTCGGCGACCGCGCGGGGCGTGGATCGCGTGCGGTCAGCGACCGGGGCCGCCGGGCGGGCCCTGCGGGACGTGCACCGGATCCTTCGGCACCGGACGGCGCATCTTCGGCGCGCCAGCTCCGCCACCGCCTCCACCACCCTCGCCGCCTCCGGTGCCCTCGACGTTGGTGGTCTGCACATCCTCCTGCGCGATCTCGATGACCTCGTCAGGGAGCTCGGCCTTCGCGAGCAGATCCTTGATGTAGGTGCGCCAGGCCGAGATCAGGTCGGTGCCGGAGAGCTGCGCCATGATGTCGGGCGTGGCCGGAAACGCGGCAAAAACCCCGTTTTCCGCGCTCATGTCGCAGTCCCAGAGCATCGGCGTCTCGTCATCGCCGGCGCGCACGATGCCCATCGTGGCGAAGTTCGCGCCGTCATCGGCGCAGACCACCTCGATCTGGTCGATCTTGGCGGTGACCGCAGCCCATGCGCCGTTGGCGACGAGCGCATCAAGCGTGGCCATGTCCTCTGCGCTCATCGTCTTGCCGGCCTTGTCCGCGTCGCCGATCGCGAAGTTGTGCCAGAAGAGGAGCACTGCGATGCGCTTCTCGGTGCTGTTTGGCGCATCGGACTCTGCGAGCTTCACGCGCGGGTCGATCCCGAGCTCGGCCATGAGTTCGGCGATCGACTTGATCGCCGGCGGCGGCGGGGGCGGCGGCGGTGGGGGCGGCGCGACCACGATTGGTGCCGGAGGCGGAGCCTCGTCCTCGCCGCATCCGGCGAGGCAGAGGGACACCGAGGCCGTCGCGAGGAGCGCGAGCGCGGTGCGGAGGGCGCGAGAGCGGACAAACACGGTCGCCGCGCGCAGCGCCACGGCGGTACGCATGGCGCTGGGGTCAGGCAGTCGGTGCTGGTTGGGCTGGCTGTGCTGGTTGGTCATGGGTCTTCACCTCGAGCGAGCGGTCGATGCGACGCATGAGACCCTTGAGGACCGACCCGGGCGCCATCTCGAGCGCCGCCGGCCGACCCTCTCCCGCGGGCAATCCCGCGGCAAGAGCCTGCATGGACTGGCTCCATCGTACCGGGCTGGTGATCTGGTCGACCAGCAGTTTCCGCAGGGTCCCGATATCCGTGCGGTGGTGCGGCTTCGCGGTGACGTTGCTCCAGACGTCGCACTGCAGCGGCTTGAATTCGACGTGCTCGAGCGCGCGGGCCATGCCCTCGGCTGCAGGGGCCATCAGCGGGCTGTGGAATGCGCCGGCGACCGTGAGCCGGGTGGCGCGCAGCCCGAGCTTCGAGGCCACATCGACAGCGCGGTCGCATGCGCCTGCGGAACCCGAGAGCACGATCTGGCCCGGCGCGTTGAAGTTCGCGCACACGAGCACTTCGCTGCCCTTGGCCTCGTCGCACACCTGCTGCGCCTGCGCCTCGTCTGCGCCGATGAGCGCCACCATGCCGCCCTTCGATGCCTCGGCCGCCTGCTGCATGAGGCGGCCGCGCGTCGCGACGAGCCTGAGCCCGTCGAGGAACGAGAACGCACCCGCCAGATGCAGCGCCGTGTACTCGCCAAGCGACAGGCCCGCGCACGAGTGCAGCGGCATGTGCCCGTGCGTTTCGCACAGCGCGCGCCAGCATGCGATGCCGCAGGTGTAGAGCGCGGGCTGGCTGACGTCGGTGCGGTTGAGGATGTCGGCGGGACCGCGGAAGCACGTCTCGGAGAGCGATGCGGATCCGGCGCCGCACACCGAGAGGTCGACGGCCTGGTCGGCCTCCGCGAATGTCTGCGATGCGGCGGGGCTGGCGTCGCGCCAGGCGAGTCCCATGCCGACAGCTTGCGCGCCCTGGCCAGGGCAGAGCGCGATCACAGCCGGGTTGTGTGGCGAGTTCGTCATGCGTCAATCCTCCAAGACTGATCTAGATGCGCCAGACGCTGCTGGCCCAGGTGAGTCCGCCGCCGAAGGCGACGAGCACGACAGCGTCGCCAGACTTGATCTTGCCCGCGCGGTTGAGCTCGTCGAAGCAGAGCCCCACGCTCCCTGAGCTGCTGTTCCCGCACCGGTCGATGTTGACGTAGACCTTCTCGGCCGGGATGCCGATCTTCTCGCGCGCGGCATCGATGATGCGGATGTTCGACTGGTGGCACACGACCTGCGACACCGTCTCGGGCGTGAGGCCGGTGTTGCGCAGCGCGTCCTCGATGACCTCGCGGAACTTGGTCACCGCGAAGCGGAACACTTCCTTGCCGTTCATGCGCAGGTAGCCAAGGCGGATCGGGTTGTTGACGTCATCCGGCGGCACTTCCTGCATGCGCTTGGGCAGGTAGAGCGCGTTCCATCCGCTGCCGTCGGCACCCATCGCCTGGTAGAGGCATCCGCGCGCGGGATTGTCGTCGCGCACGAGCACCACAGATCCTGCCGCATCGCCGAAGAGGATCGACACGGTGCGGTCGGTGTAGTCGACGATGCTGCTCATGATGTCGCAGCCGACGACTCCCACCGAGCGGAAGCGGCCGGAGCGGATCAGCGCCTCGGCCACATTGACGGCGTAGACGAATCCGCTGCATGCGGCCTGCAGGTCGAATGCTGGAGCTGGGGTCGCGCCGATCGCCGCGGCGACGCGGCATGCGGTGGAGGGGCAGGGCATCTCGCCCGAGACCGTCGCGACGATGACGAGGTCGAGGTCGGAGCCCTTCATGCCCGCCATCTCCAGCGCGCGAGAGAGCGCGTCGCGCGAGAGCGTGAAGCACCCCTCGGTCTCGGGGTTGCAGACCTGGCGCTGGCGGATGCCGGTGCGCTGGAAGATCCACTCGTCAGTGGTGTCGACGAGCTTCTCGAAGTCCGCGTTGGTGAGCGTGCGCGAGGGGAGGCACGAACCCGTTCCCGCGATGCGGACGCCGTGGGTCCACGCAGGCTGGCTCATGCTTCGGCGAACTGCGCCGCCTCGAGGCGGCGGACGATGGCGTCATTGATGCCGAGCTCCACGAAGTTGCGCGCGCGGCGGATCGCGTTCGTGATCGTGCGGCCGACGCTCGATCCGTGGCTGATGAGGCACACGCCATTGACGCCCAGCAGCGGGGCGCCGCCGTACTCGTGGTAGTCGTGCTTCGCGTACAGGCTCTTCACGACTGGGTCGAGGCGGCCTGCGAGCGCAGGGTCGATCTCGAAGACCTCGCGCGCCAGCGCCTTGAAGATGCCCGAGGAGAGCCCCTCGGCCAGCTTGAGCATGACGTTGCCGACCACGCCGTCAGTGATGACCACGTCGGCATCGCCGTTGAAGACGCCGCGGCCCTCGACGTAGCCGGTGAAATTCAGGTCTTCCGCCCGGCGGAGGAGGTCGCGGGCCTCCTTCATCTCGGCGGTGCCCTTCGCTTCCTCGCCGCCCACGTTCATGAGGGCGACGCGGGGATTCTCGATGCCGAGGATCCGGCGGGCGTAGACGTCGCCCATCACGCCGTACTGGGCGAGGTGATGGGGCTTCGGTTCGATGTTGGCGCCGACGTCGATGAGGACGACCGGTCCCGCGCAGGTCGGCACCGTCACCGCGATTCCGGGGCGGTGCACGTTGTCGAGCCGCCGCATGAACATCTGGGCGGCCGCGACGCAGGCGCCGGTGTTCCCGGCCGAGATCCACGCGTCGCAGCGGTTTGGTTCCTTCGGCCCCGAGATCTTCGCGCAGATGTTGATCGAGGAGTCGCGCTTGAGGCGGACCGCCTCGACCGGCGGCTCGTCCATGCCGATGATCTCGGACGCATGCACGACCTCGACGCGCGGGTCGCGGAACCCGCGCTCGGCGAGCATGTCGTCGATCACCGCGCGGTCGCCCACGAGGACGACGCGATCATCCGCGGAGACCTTCGGGACGGCCTGCAGCGCCCCCTTCAGGATCAGTTTCGCCAGTGGAAACATGTCGCCGAGAGACTTCGTGAAGACGACGTTTTGGTTCGTCCAGTTGCCGGTGTCGGAAATGGCGCACCGCCGCCACCGCTCTTCGAGCGTGCAGACCTCGTCGTAGGCGGCCACGAGCTGCTCGTTGCGACGCACGACCGTGGCCGTGCGGGTCATCAAATCGCCGAGCTGCTGATGCAGGTCATAGGGATTTTCGTTGCCGGCCGTGCGTGCGAGAAGGGCATTGTGCCGCTCCTCTTGGCGACGGATCGCGGCGGCGAAGAGGCCGCCCGCGTCGCCGCCGCGCGATCCGACAGCGCCGGCAATCACGCCCGGCGCGCAGAACAAT
>VERO01000187.1 GCA_018882625.1 Phycisphaerales bacterium
TAGGAGGCAAGCCGCTCAGGTCAAACTCCGCATGCGCGGATCGTTACCGGGCTCGCGGATCGAAGGCGTTCTTGTTCGGCGACTCGTACTGGCGCTCGAAGCGCACCGTAGCCGTGTGGCCATCCACGTAGCTGTAGTTCGACTCCGAGGCAGGGGACGGGCGCCGCCCATCCGTCGCCGAGATCGCCATCATCGTTGCGGCGAGTGCCGCCAGCTGGTCAGGATTCGCCGGCACATCCGCGAGCCGCTCGATGTGCGGATGGTCCGCGGTGGCGAACGGGCCGTCATCAGGCATGATCACGAAGCACACGGTGGAGGAGGGGTCAGGCACGCGGGAGAGCCGGTCCGCCGGGGATGAGGGAGCCACGCCGCTCGGAGGCGTCTCCTCAAGCACCGGCGAGAAGCGCCGCGAGAGGTAGTTGTTGAGGCCGTAGCTCGTGCGGCGCAGCACCGCATCCGCGGGCACATCGGTCATGTCCATCGGCGCCCACAGCGCGCTCCGGTCGAGCGGGCTGCGCAGGTCAAGCGCGCCATCCGCGTACGGCTGCAGCGTGGTGATGAAGCTCTGCTCGAGCGGGTTCTCGATGCCTTCGTTCTCGGCCGGGTCATCAGGCAGCGCCGCGTCGGCGAAGCACTCCTTGAAGACGTTCATGTACGCGGCATGCGCCTGCGACAGGCTTCGCAAGTTCGAGAGGTCCTTGCTTGACGCGCTGGCTCGACGCGCCATCGAGATGCCGGGCAGCACCAGGCCCACCAGCACCGCGATCAGCCCGACCACGACGAGCATCTCCACGATCGTGAACCCACGCCGTGACAGCTGTACAGATCCTGAACTCATTCTGAACACAAGGATATGTCCGTGCCGGATGCCCGCATGGATCCACAATCCATTGCAGCAGAGGCGGTTGCGGTGGGAATCCGCCCCGATTCAGGCGTACTCGGCGGCCAGCAGGGCCAGTGCAGCATGGTCGAGCCGGTCGTCCTGGCGCATCTGCGCGAACACGTCGTGCAGGTCCTCCACGCGCAGGCGGCGCTTGTCGGCGCCGCGCACGTCGAGATAGACGCGGCCGCGGTGCATCGCCACCAGCCTGTCGCCAAGCGCCGCGGCCTGTGCCATCGAGTGCGTCACCATGATCGTCGTCGCGCGGTGCCGGGCCACGATCCTGCTCGTGAGCTGGATGACCTGGTCTGCGCTCCGCGGGTCGAGCGCGGCCGTGTGCTCGTCGAGCA
The DNA here is from genome assembly GCA_018882625.1 of Phycisphaerales bacterium. GTDB lineage: Bacteria > Planctomycetota > Phycisphaerae > Phycisphaerales > SM1A02 > ZLKRG44. Next base: position 1,231 of record VERO01000187.1, read on the forward strand.
GCAGAACTTTCGGCGCGGTGGCCGTCGCCATCAGCAGCGTGATCGACTGCCGCTGCCCGCCCGAGAGGAGCCCGATCGGGTCATCGAGCCTGCGCTCGAGGCCAAGGCCGATCTCCGCGAGCATCTCCCGCCATGCCGCGCGGCGCGATCGACGCAGCAGGGGCGCGAGCGTGCGCCGTGTGCCGCGGCCCTCCGCGAGCGCGAGGTTCTCGGCAACGGTGAGCGAGGGCGCGCTGCCCGCGTAGGGATCCTGGAACACGCGCCCGATGATGTGCGCACGCCGGTGCTCGGGCCACGCAGTGATGTCGGTGCCGCCAACCGTGATGGATCCGCCGTCGAGCCCGAACGTGCCGGAGATCGCCGACTGCATGGTGCTCTTGCCGGAGCCGTTGGAGCCGATCACGACCGTCCACGTGCCGGGCTCGAAGTCAAGCGTGACGCCGTCGAGCCCGCGCACCTCGTTGTCGGTGCCGGCATTGAACGTCTTGCGGATGTCGCGCAGCTGCAGCATCAGCGGGCCGCTCCCCACCGGAGCCTGCTGCCCGCTCGCGACGCCAGGCCCGGAAGCACCAGCGCCGCGAGCACCACCGCGGCGGTGATGAGCTTCAGGTTGTTCGGATCAAGCCCCATGCGCAGCGCGATCGCCACCAGCAGCCGGAACAGCACGGTGCCCATCACCGCGCCCGCGATCAGCAGCCCGATGCCGGCGCCCGCACCGACGAGCGTCTGCCCGATGATCACGCTCGCGAGGCCGAGCACGATGATGCCGATGCCCATCTGCGCGTCGGCGAACCCCTGCAGCTGGCCGAACACGGCGCCGCTGAGCGCGATGAGCGCATTCGAGCATCCCATCCCGACCATGAGCGTGAAGCTTGTGCTGGTGCCCAGTGCGCGCAGCATGCGCGGGTTGTCGCCTGTGGCGCGCATCGCCGCGCCCACCTGCGTGCGCAGGAAGAGCCACAGCGCGACGCCGATCGCCGTAGCCAGCGCCGCACCCAGCAGCGCCGCCGCGACATCGCCTGCGGGCACCGGGCGACCCATGATGGGCACGATGCCGCCTCCAGCCCACGATTCCACGGCGCGCTCCCACGGCGTGAAGATCGTCGACTTGCCGTAGAGGCCGATGTTGCTGCGCCCCATCACCATGAGGTTCACCGAGTAGAGCGCGGTCATGGTGAGGATGCCCGAAAGCAGCACGTTCACGCGCAGGTACGCATGCACGATGCCCGTGCAGAGCCCTGCCGCCGCACCGGCGCACGTGGCGACCGCGGTCGCGGTCCACGGACCGACAGTCACCCCGGCCACGCTGCCGTGGTCGATGAGCGTCGCTGCCACGGCCGCGCCAAGCGGGAAGCTGCCGTCGGCCGTGATGTCGGGGAAGTTGAGGATCCTGAAGCTCAGGAACACCCCATACGCGAGGATCGCCAGCGCCAGGGCGATCGCGATGGATGCGACAAGCACGCTCATCGCGCCGTCTCCGGGGGCTTCAGCGAGACGCGCCACGCCACGCCCCGCCGCATCATGCTGCGTGAGGGCTGCACCAGGTGCATCACGCCCCTGAGGCGCTGCTCCGAGAGCAGCGCACCGAGCGTGTGAGATGCGTCCATCGAGCTGCGTCCGACCGGGCGGAAGCTCATCGCGACCGCATGGGCATGCACCGGCCGTGATGCGGGATCCGCTGGGACGATCGGCCTGCCGCCAGGAATGGGCGTCGCGGGCGCGCCTCGCGCCACCGCGGCGCCCACGAACGCCACGACGACTGCCGTGTCATCGGCGTGGACCGGATCCGCCGAGAAGCGAAGCGACGACTTGAGCGCGGCGCCTCCAGCGCTGCGAGCGCCGTCATTCCACGAATCGGGCGAGGTACGGGCCGAGGCGCCGACAAGACCGGCGCACTCGCCGGCCACGATCACCGCACATGCGCCGTCCTCGAGTCCCGCGACTGCATCGATGATCGCATGAAGGGGAATGTCGCCATCGGCGGGCTCGAACCACGTGCCCCACTTCGGCACGCCCCTGCAGGCGATCCCGTCGAGCACCCACACTGCGGGCGATGCGGACATCGGCGATTCCGCCCCACGTCCGGATCGGCCCGGATCCTCGCCGACCGGGATGCACACGAAGTCGGACCGCCCAGTGTCGGCGGCCGTGACCACCGCGACACCGCCCACGACAATCGCCTCGCCGTACCTGCCGCGCGCATCCGCAGCATCGCGGGCAAGAGCCGCGTGCCCGATCGCCACGAGGTCCGCGGACATCCGGATCGCCTCCGCTCCGCGCCCGATCGCGCGACCGAGGGGCACGATCGGCGTCGCCGGCTCCGGCGACATCAGCCTGGCCTCGCCGCGGAACAGCCTCCCGTCCCCGCAACTCACGGTCGCAAGCGCGGGCGCGTCGGCAGGGGGCGTGTCGCTGGCGCCCGGCGCGCGAGCCGGGGCAGGGGCAGCATGCGGCACTCCGGCCGCCGGTGCAGCACCGACCGGGATCACCTTGTCGAGCCGCGTCACGCGCAGCATCTCCGTGACCGCGTCGCTCGCAGCCACCAGCGCGAGCCGTCCGCCGCTGCTGCGCACACGCGAGGAGAGCCGCAGCAGCGCGCCGAGGCCTACGCTCGACACGAAGACCACCTCCGTCATGTCGAGCGCGATGAGATCCGCGCCCACGCGAATCTCGGCCTCGACATGCTCGACGAACGCATCCGCGCTCGACGCGTCGAGACGTCCCGACAGCACGATCTGGCATCGATCGGCGCGGCGGTCAGTTCGGAACTCCATCTCAGCGGCCCTCCCTGGGCGCATCGGCGCCGCCTGGCTGCACGGAGTCCGCGCCGATCACCCGGTCAGCGCGCTCGATCATCGCACGCGGAAGCGAGATGCCCAAGCTCCGCGCACTCGCCTCGTTCACGACAAGCCGCGTCGTGCGCGGCAGCTCGATCGGCATCATGTCCGGGCTCTCGCCGCGCAGCACCCGCGCAGCCATCGCGCCGCCCTGTTCGCCAAGCTCGCGGAAGTCCCGCGCGAGCACGAACAGCGCGCCCCCCTCGGCGAGGTCGCTCACGAAGCCGGCCAGCGGGATGCGCGCTCCGGCCGCGGCCTTGAGCACGGCCGGCATCGCCGTGGAACTGAGGTTGTCGGAGAGCGCGATGAGCGCATCGGGGCGCCGCGCGATGGCCGCATCGAGCGCCGCCGGCACGTCGCTCGGCCTGTCTGCCGGCATCGGCTGGTACTCGATGCCCACTGCCGCCAGCGCACGCCCCATCTCGATCCGGTTGTACTCGCTGTTGACCTCGGATGGGCAGAAGATGCCGCTGGCCATCCGCGCTCCCGGAAGCGCCTCGCGCAGCGCATGCGCAAGCGCGCCGTAGTCGCTGGCGCTCGACACGCCGGTGAATCCGGGAAGGTGATCCTCCGGTGCCGTGCACACCTTCGCGGCCTCGGGGCTCGCGACCAGGTTGAACACCACCGGCACGCCGCGGATCCTCCGCATCGCCGCCTGCAGCGTGGGCGTGGAGAAGGTGAGGAGGAGGTCAGGGCGCTCCTCGGCGACCTGCGCCATGATTGCGTTCATGGTGCCCGTGTCGAGCTGGGCGCCCCGCACGATGAGCCGCATCGAATCGCCGTCGCGGAATCCGGCGTCGGCGAGCGCATCGATCGTTCCTGCAAGCGCATCCTCCGTCGGTGGCGTCTCCGCGTAGGTCACCGCGATCACGCGCCTCATGCCCGGGCCCGCGCGCGCGGGGCGTACCTGCGTGCCTGCAGGCTCGGGC
>VERO01000188.1 GCA_018882625.1 Phycisphaerales bacterium
CTCCAGGACAGCAGGTCGATGTGGTCGCGCTCGACATCCGTGGGCATCTTGCCGACCCACTGCGTGGCGTCGGTGTGGAACACGACCTCGCGCGCGTGGCACAGGCGCCCGATCTCAGGCACCTCGTTGATCGTGCCGATCTCGTTGTTCGCCCACATGATCGAGACGAGGATGGTGTCAGGGCGCATCGCCGCCTCGACCATCGCCGCCGTGATGATTCCGTCCTTGGGAGGGCTCAGGAAGGTGACGTCGAAACCCTCCTGCGCGAGCCGCTTGCACGGATCGAGCACCGCCTTGTGCTCGATCGAGCAGGTGATGATGTGGCCGCGCCCGGACGAGCCCTCCGGAGCGCGCGCATACATGTGGGCAGCGCCACGGATCGCGAGGTTGTTGGACTCGGTCGCGCCGGAGGTGAAGACGATCTCCTTCGGCTGCGCGCCGATGAGCTTGGCGGCGTGCTCGCGCGCCTGCTCGATGCCCTCCTCGGCATCCCAGCCGAAGCGGTGGTTCCGGCTGCCTGAGTTCCCGTACATCTCGGTGAAGTACGGGAGCATCGCCTCAACCACACGCGGGTCGCATCGGGTGGTGGCGGCGTTGTCGAGGTAGATGGGGAGGGTGGATGGCATGATTCGTGATCCTCTGGTGGCCGAGGCCACGTCTGTCATGATGCGTGGACTGGAGCCTCGCGCCTGCCAAGGCCCCCGAAACCGCGGGAGCCCCGTGGACGTCTAGTTGAGACTCAGTCTCAAAGTCAGGCGAGTGTAGCCGCCTGACGTCCCAAAGTCACTATCGCAGCGAATCTGGATCTGGATTCAGTCATTGCACCGCGGGGCGGCATTTCCGTGGGGGGCTACCTTCCGACGCATGCAGATCCTGCGCTCAGGGTCCCAGTGCACCCCCTTCCAAGGGGGCACCCTCGTGCCCACCATGGGGGCCCTCCACGCTGGCCACAGCTCCCTCATCCGTCGGGCTGCCGCCAGGGGCGCCCCGGTGATCGCCACGGTGTTCGTGAATCCGACCCAGTTTGGGCCGGGCGAAGACTTCGACCGCTACCCGCGCACGTTCGATGCCGATGTGGCGCTCGCGGAGGCGGCCGGCGCTGACGCGATGTTCGCGCCAGCCCCGGAGGAGATCTACCCCCGTGGGCTCGAGACCGCACGCCACGAGGCCGCCCGCATCACGCTGCCTGAAGTCGCGCGCACCCCTGCACTCGAGGACGCATGCAGGCCAGGCCACTTCGCAGGCGTCTGCCAGGTCGTGGCGCGGCTCTTCGAGCTGACGCGTCCGCGCGCGGCATGCTTCGGCGAAAAGGACTTCCAGCAGCTCCGGCTGATCGAGGAACTGGCGGCGCACCCGGAGATCGCGCTGGGGTGCCCGGGTGGCATCGAGATCGTCCGATGCCCAACGGTGCGCGAGCACGATGGACTGGCGATGAGCAGCCGCAACCGTTACCTCACGGAAGGGCAGCGGGAGCAGGCCCTCGGCCTCTACCGGGCGCTCCAGTCGTGCATGGCCGCACAGCGGATCGCCACCGCCGAGCTCCTGATGAGAGGGACTCTCGAGGAGCACGGGCTCGAGATCGAGTACGCCACAATCCGTCGCGCCGCTGACCTTCTGCCCGCGGCCGACTTCCATGAGCCGACCCGTGCGCTCATCGCCGCTCGCCTTGGTCCCGTCAGGCTGATCGACAACATGGCATGCCCGATCTGGCGTTAGGTGGGGGTGTCCGCCATAGACTGAAGCGCATGACACGTTCAGGCACCTGCGGCAGCGTCCTGGCGCGGATCGCCGCACTCGTCCCGGCTCTGGTCATCTCGTGGGGTGCCGCGGGGACCTCGCAGGTGCCGCCGCCTGCGGATCCAGGGCAGCCTCCACCATCCGCACCTGCACCGCCGCCCGCCATTCCAGAAGGACCAGATCCTGAGCCGGATCCTTCGCTCCCGAAGAAGCCACCGATCGCGGCACCTCCCGCGGGAGCGACGCCATCGGGCAAGCCCGATCCATCCGCGAAACCAGCGCAGCCGACCCCGCCTCCCAAGCGCCTCGACGTGCCGTCATCGCCCGCAGGCAGCCTCGAGCGCCTCGATGCCGCAGACCGCGAGGCGCTTGATGCGCGGATCGGGTGGGCGCTCCCGCTCCCCAAGGGCGTCACTCCGTTTCCCGATGGCCAGCCCGTGTTCCCGGGCAAGGTGATCGTGATCCAGTCCTTCTCTTCCCGCATCGGCATGCAGTCGGTGCGGTCGACGGAGCAGGCGCTTGCGCAGGAGCTCAAGGATCCAGATCTCGTGGTCATCGCGCTGCACACGCCTGACGGCGCGGCAGAGGCGGAGAAGCGCGTTCCGGGAGGCAAGATGTCCTCGATTCTCGCTGTGGATGCGAAGGGCGACTGGTGCGATGCGCTCGGCGTGTGGAAGAAGCCCGTGAACATCGTGGTGGACCGCGCGGGCACCGTGCGCGCCGCGGGCCTCAACCGCAAGGGCCTTGTGGAGGCGGTGAAGCAGGCACTCGCCGACCGCAACCCGCCCAAGCCCTCGCTTCAGCCGCCTGCGTCCGCGGCAGCGGACCCCGCACCGGCCGACCCCGCGGCAGACTGGCCACCCTACGCCAACGCGCTCGATCCGCGAAAGGCCCGCGACCTCCGCGGCAAGTCCGCACCTGCGATGAACGTCACGCAGTGGCTCAACGGCCCTCCGAGTCTCGACGGCCGCCTTGTGGTGATCGACTTCTTCGCGTCGTGGTGCGGGCCCTGCATGAGCGCAGTGCCCCACATGAACGACATGGCAACCCAGCATGCGCAGGATCTCGTCGTGGTCGGCATCTCCGACGAGCAGGCTGGCACGCTGCGGAACGGGCTCGGACGCGCGGGATACCCGGTCAGCACCTTCAAGTACCCCATCGGCGTCGATCCCGATGCGCGCATGAAGAAGGGCTTTGGCGTGACCGCGATCCCGCATGTCGCGGTGGTGTCCTCGGACGGCATCGTGCGGTGGCAGGGACACCCCATGCAGCTCAATCCTGCCGTGACGGATGCGCTCATCGCGGCGAACAGGGCCTCTGGGCTCCGCACCGGATCGAAGTCCACCGCCAAGCCCAAGTCCGGTGCAGCCGCCGCCAGGCGCGGCTGGTCAGCGGCGGGCTGACCTCGCGGAGTCGGTGACCGCGCGAACCCGCGCGCGACGCGCCTGCGCAGCCGATCAGCTGCTGCGGTCGACCACGGCGTCGGCCATCAGGTGCAGCAGTCCGCGGGCGACCGAGTCGGGCAGCGCGTCGAGGCGGGCCTTCGCGGATGACACCATGCTCATGGCACGCTGGCGTGCGCGCTCGATGGCGCCCGACCTCTCCATCAGGTCGCGCACCCCAACCGCGTCAACATGGCGGATGAGCTCGAGCGTGCGCGTGCGCATCACCGCATCGCACTGGGCGAGATGCATCACCATCGGCAGCGTGAGCTTGCCCTTGCGGAGGTCGATGCCGAGCGTCTTGCCGACGACCTGCTGGTCGCCCACGAGGTCGAGCACGTCATCCTGGATCTGGAATGCCATGCCGAGCTCCTCGCCGAACGCGCCGAGCGAGGCGCACACGCGCTCGGGCGCGCCGGACAGCAGCGCACCCAGCCGGCAGGACGACCCCACGAGCACCGCCGTCTTGCCGCGCACGATGTCGAAGTACGTCCTCTCGTCGAGCGCCATGTCGCCGCGGTGCGACAGCTGCAGGATCTCGCCCGCGCACAGCGCATTGGTCGTCTCTCCGAGCGCCAGGTTGAGGCCAGGGTCGCCGAGCGTCGAGCAGAGCCGGAAGGCGCTGGAGATGAGGTAGTCGCCGAGCATGACAGCCGTCTCGTTGCCGCGCAGGCTGTTGATGGTGGCGCCCCCGCGCCGCAGGTCGGCCTCATCGAGCACATCGTCGTGCACGAGCGTGGCCATGTGGATCATCTCGACGACCGCGGCAAGCGTGTCATGGCGCTCGGGCGGCGCCTCCAGCTGGGCGCCGCCTCCGGTGCCGCGGGCGGCGAGTCCGGACACGATCACCAGCGTGGGCCGCAGCATCTTGCCTCGGTAGCGCTCCACATGCCGGCAGAGCGAGTTCACCACCGGCACGTCGCTGACGAGCGCCGCCTCGAAGATGCGCCCCACCGACTCGAGCCGCTCCGCGAGGAGCGGCGCAAGCGGATGGTCTGTCATTGAGGCGGAAGGCACTGGGCGATCGTAGGTGCGCGGCGCGATCCGGGCGCCGGAGTCACGCCTCGGCGGCGATGTAGGCGACCCACGCCTCGCACGCCTCGCCGCGCGCGCTCGGGCGAAAGACGCCGTTGCCCTCGCCGTCCTTGGTGGTGCCTTCCCAGTACACGACGGGCCGCCGGAATCCGGCCTCGAGCATGACCTCCTGGATCTCGGGAAGCGTCCACAGTCGCCACTCGTAGGTGAACGCGCGGCGCAGGCTCGTGCCGTCGGGGAATCGGTAGTGGATGTGGTTGCGCACGCGTCCCGTCACCGGATTCACCATCGCCTGGTCCCACACGTAGGTGAACCCGTCGAGATTGCGCTCCTCCTCCTGCTCGGTCCACGATCCGGACCCCCCGTACGCATCCACGATGATCACGCCGTCGCGCTTGAGCCGCATGCGGGCGCACCGGTAGTACTCGAGCAGCGCCGCGCGGGTGTGGAACACGAAGGTGCTGAAGTTCATCGCCACCAGCACATCGACCGGCGGGGTGCGCGCAGTGCGCACATCGCCGCGCACCAGCGCCAGCCGCGCGCGCGGCCCGTCGCCGAGCTCCGCGGCGGCGCGCGACTTGGCCCACGCCAGCACATCCCGGTCCAGGTCCACGCCGTGCGCGGTGCGCCCCTTCCTGCGAACCCACGTGCGGCTGACGAGCGCGGTGCCGCAGAAGTCCTCGCGCAGGGACAGGGGCGCACGGCCCCGCAGCCCGCGGTAGATGCGCTCGATGTAGGAGCACTCGCTCTGAGGGTCCTGCACGGACTGCTCGTAGAGCT
>VERO01000189.1 GCA_018882625.1 Phycisphaerales bacterium
CGTCAACTACAACGTGTCGATCGCCGAGCTCTACAACGCGATGGGCACTGGCCTGCAGATGAACCGCATCGAGCTGCAGGTCGTGGATCCGGCCGGCTGATCCGCACCGCGATGCCGCGCATCCTTCCATATGGCGACGAGTCGGTCCGCGAGGCTGCAGCGGCCCTGCGCGCGGGCGAGCCGGTCGCGTTCGCGACGGAGACGGTGTACGGGCTCGGGGCGCGCACGCTCGACGAGGCTGCGATCGAGCGCATCTATGCCCTCAAGGGACGCCCCTCCGACAATCCGCTCATCGCGCACGTGCTTGACGTGCCGCAGGCGCGGACGGTGTCTGGACGCTGGGACCGGCGGTCGCTGCGGGCGGCCGCCGCGCTGTGGCCGGGTCCGCTCACCATGATCCTCCCGCGCGCCGCCGCCGTGCCGCGCGCGGCGTGCGGCGGCCTCGACACGATCGCGGTCCGCTCGCCCGTGCATCCGCTGGCGCGTTGCCTGCTCTACGCGGTCAACGACGCGATCAGCGCGCCGAGCGCCAACCGCAGCGGGGAGGTGTCGCCGACCTCCGCGGAGCACGTCGCCCACGACTATCCCGAGGTGCCAGGACTCATCGTGCTCGATGGCGGCCCCTGCCGGGTGGGCATCGAGTCGACTGTGGTGGACCTGTGCGAGTCGAAGCCGGTGGTGCGTCGGCTGGGTTCGGTCTCGATCGAGCAGCTGGTGAACGTGCTCGGTCCGGTCGAGGTCGACATCGCCCATGCACAGGGCGCGAGCCCCGGGAGCGCGCGCCGCCACTACTCGCCTCGGACGAGGTCGCTGCTGCTCGATCGTGCGGCGCTCGAGGAGTCGATCTCGCGCGAGCGGTCTGCTGGCTATCGCGTGGCGGCGGTCGTGCTGTCACGGCTTGGGGTGGATGCGGACCACGTCACGGCGCTTCCCGCCGAGGGCGACGCGTGCGCGGCAGCGCTCTACGACGCGCTGCGGCGGGCAGATGCGGCATCGTGCGACGTGATCGTGATCGAGCGGCCCGCGCGCACCGACGGCATCTGGGCCGCGATCCAGGACCGCCTCGAGCGCGCCACGGCGTAGTGCGGTCCTCGCGCTGCGGGGCACTGCGCCCGCCGCGCCCTGCTCGGTCCGAGGGGATCAGGCGCGCCGCAGCGCCGCTCACCGCATCGGGATCTTCACCTTGAGCCGGTCCGCGCAGTCGCGCGCGATGTCGTAGCCCGCGTCCGCGTGGCGGAAGACGCCCATCATCGGGTCGTTCGTGAGCACGCGCTCGAGCCGCCTCGCCGCATCCGGCGTGCCGTCGGCGACGATCACCTGGCCTGAGTGCTGCGAGAACCCGATGCCGACGCCGCCGCCGTGGTGGAAGCTTGTCCAGCTGGCGCCGCTGGCGATGTTCACCGCGAAGTTGAGGATCGCCCAGTCGCTCACCGCATCGGTGCCGTCGAGCATCGCCTCGGTCTCGCGGTTCGGGCTCGCCACCGATCCGCAGTCGAGGTGGTCGCGCCCGATCACGATCGGCGCCTTCACCTTGCCGGTCGCCACAAGCTCGTTGAACTTGAGCCCTGCGCGGTGGCGCTCGCCCAGGCCGAGCCAGCAGATGCGCGCCGGAAGCCCCTGGAACGCGACGCGGTCCTGCGCCATGCGGATCCAGCGGTGCAGGCTGCGGTCCTGCGGGAAGAGCTCGAGCACCGCCTCGTCGGTCACGCGGATGTCCGCAGGGTCGCCACTGAGCGCCACCCAGCGGAACGGCCCGCGCCCCGTGCAGAACTGCGGCCTGATGTAGGCGGGCACGAAGCCGGGGAAGTCGAAGGCATCGGTGACTCCCGCATCCTTCGCGCGCTGGCGGATGTTGTTGCCGTAGTCGAAGACCTTGGTGCCCGCGTGCATGAAGTGCAGCATCAGCCGCACATGCCGCGCCATGCTGGCCATCGAGAGGCGCTGGTACTGCTCCGGTTCGGACGACCGCAGCGCATCGGCCTGCTCGCGAGAGAGCCCGTCGGGGTAGTAGCCCTCGAGCGGGTCGTGCGCGCTCGTCTGGTCGGTGAGCGTCTCCGGCACGATGTGGCGTTCCTTGAGCCGCGCGAGCAGGTCGACCGCATTCGCGAGCACGCCGACGCTGATGCCCGCGCGGCGGTCCTTGAGGTGCAGCGCGCGGTCGATGGCCGCATCGAGGTCGTCATGGATCTCGTCGAGGTACCGGTCATGCACGCGCTTGGCGAGGCGCTCGCGGCACACATCCGCGATGAGGCACGTGCCCTCGTTCATCGTGATCGCCAGCGGCTGCGCGCCGCCCATGCCTCCGCACCCTGCGGTGACGTTGAGCGTGCCCGCAAGCGTGCCGCCGAAGTGCTGGCGCGCGCACTCCGCGAAGGTCTCGTAGGTGCCCTGCAGGATGCCCTGCGTGCCGATGTAGATCCAGCTGCCCGCGGTCATCTGCCCGAACATCATCAGTCCGCGCGCGGCGAGGTCGTCGAAGTGCTCCTGCGTCGCCCAGTGCGGCACGAGGTTGCTGTTGGCGATGAGCACGCGCGGCGCATCGGCGTGCGTGCGCACGATCCCCACGGGCTTGCCGCTCTGCACGAGCAGCGTCTCGTCGGGAGCGAGCGACTTGAGCGAGGCGATGATGGCATCGAATGCAGGCCAGTTGCGCGCAGCCTGCCCCCGCCCGCCGTAGACGACGAGGTCGCCCGGACGCTCCGCCACCTCCGGGTCGAGGTTGTTCATCAGCATCCGCATGGCCGCCTCTGCGGCCCACGACTTGCAGGAGAGGGTGTTCCCGCGCGGGGCGCGGACCGTGCGTGTCTCGACCGTCGTCATGGCCCCATAGTAGGAGGCGCGTACCCTTCAACCCACGATGCGGGCACTGACGCTTGGGGTCGCGTTCCTGCTGAGCTTCTCGGTCATGTGGTTCTGCGGGGCGTTCTTTCTGTGGGCGGTCGGCGCCCCCGATGGCGCCACGAAGCTCTCCGCGTCCGACGTGCCTGAGTTTGCGTGGGAGGAGCTGCTGCATGCCTTCAGCAGGACCGCGCCGCAGAGGCGCGTGGCTGTGGCGGCTGCGGCGCTGCTCGCGCTTGCGCAGGTCGCATTCGTCTCGCCGCTGGTGGGACCGCTGCGTGTGGCCCCGACCGGGGCATCAATGCGGTGGACCGTGATTGGAGCGGCGGTCCTCGTCGGTGCACTGACCTACCTCATCGGATGGGCCATCGTGCACGCTGGGGAGATCCTCGCCGCAGGGCCGCGGCCGGAGTTCGGGGTCTCGGATGCCGGCGTCGCGGCCACATGGTGGATCTCGCCTCTGGCCCTCTTCCCGGGATGGTTCGTGTGCGGCGCGCTCTGGACATGGATCATGCGGCGGGCCATCGCATCGCGTGACCCGGATGCGGTCTCGAGGCTCTCGCGCCGCCTGCTCGCAGGAACGTGCATTGAGCTCGTCCTGGCGCTGCCGCTGTACCTGCTGGTGCGCAAGCGCACGGATTGCGTGTGCGCCATCTCCAGCTTCTGGTCGATCGTCATTGGCCTGCTCGGGCTGGTGTGGCTCTGCGGTCCGGCTGGAGTGCTGCTGCTCACGCAGGATGCGCGAAGGGAATGGCGCAAGGGCGCCTGCGGGAGGTGCGGCTACCCGCTGAGGGCGGGCAGCGTGCGCTGCTCGGAGTGCGGCCATGCCTTGGGCGAGTGATGCGCGCGGCGGGGCCGATGGGCCCCCAATGCGCGCGTCCTACCGCGCGATCAGTCGCGTGTCCACGATGTGGGCAGGGGGCACCCGGCGGTCGCGGAATCCCGCGACGTTGCCCATCGTCGTCTGCGCGATGGCCGTGAGCGCCTCTCGCGTCAGGAACGCCTGATGCGCGGTGATGAGCACGTTGGGGAAGGTCATCAGCCGCACGAAGACGTCGTCCCGGATCACGCTCTCGGAGAGGTCGCGGAAGAAGAGGTCTCCCTCCTCCTCGTAGACGTCAAGGCCGACGGACCCGATGCGGCCGTCCTTGAGCGCGCGGATGAGCGCACGCGTGTCGATCACCCCGCCACGGCTCGTGTTGACGATCATGACGCCGGGGCGCATCGCCGCGAGCGCATCGGCCCCGATGAGGTGATGCGTCGCCGGGGTCAGCGGGCAGTGCAGCGAGATGATGTCGCTGTCGCGGAAGAGCTCCGGCAGCTCCACGTAGCGCACGCCGATCGCCGCGCAGCGCGGATTGGGCCTGGGGTCATGGGCGATGACGCGGCACCCGAATCCGGCGAGGATCTGGCACGCCACTGCACCGATCTCGCCGGTGCCGACGATGCCCGCGGTCTTGCCGTGCATGTCGAAGCCCATCAGCCCGTCAAGCGAGAAGTCCTGCTCGCGGACCCTGTTGAAGGCGCGGTGCACCTTGCGGTTCAGCGCCAGCATCAGCGCGACCGCGTGCTCGGCGACGGCATGCGGCGAGTACGCGGGCACGCGCACCACCGTGATGCCAAGCCGCTCCGCCGCTGCGAGGTCCACATGGTTGAAGCCCGAGCACCGCAGCGCCACCAGCCGGGTGCCGCCTGCGGCGAGCGCCTCGAGCGACGGCGCGGATGCGTCATCGCCCACGAAGACCGAGACCGCCGTGCAGTCCCGTGCCAGCGGTGCGGTCACCGGCGACAGTGGTGCCTCGATCGGCAGCAGCTCGATGCCATGCGAGCGGGCGGCGGCCTCCAGGAAGGGCTGCTCGTACTTCCGGAAGGAGAAGATCGCGATCCTCATGGGGTCACTCCGCGAGCGTGCCCGAGGCGATCAGGCACGCGATGGCCGCGAGGTCCGGCGCTGGGGGCCGATCGCCCGCCAGAGGCGCGGCCACGCGGCGCACGGCTGCGTGCGCGCGCTCCACGCCCGCGCCGCTGCGCAGCGGCCGCTGGCGCTCGAGGCCCTGCGCCATGACGAGCAGCTCGGCCGCGATCACGGAGCGCGCGAGCGACACCGACTGCAGCGCATGGAGCGCGCTCGTCGCGCCCATCGAGTTGTAG
>VERO01000190.1 GCA_018882625.1 Phycisphaerales bacterium
CCGGGCTCCCGTACCTCAGCGAAGTCATGAACTGGCCAGGCGTGCTGTCGCACGACCCGCAGGTGATGGCCAAGATCGCGGCCGCCAGAGCGCGCGGAAAGCGGATCGACGGGCACGCACCGGGCCTGCTCGGCGACGACATCGCGCGGTACGCGTCGGCCGGCATCGAGACCGACCACGAGTGCCGTACCGCAGACGAGGGCCGTGCGCGCATCGCCGCCGGCATGATGCTGGCGATCCGCGAAGGATCCGCGGCACGCAACATGGATGCGCTGCTGCCGGTACTGCGCGAGCATCCCGACCGATGCATGTGGTGCACGGATGATGCGCATCCGGACACCCTGATCGCCGGGCACATCGACAGGCTCATGGCACGCGCCGTGGCCGCTGGCATCGATCCCTTCGATGCTCTGCGCGCAGGCACGCTGAACACGGTGACGCACTACCGGATGCCCGGCGGCCTGCTGCGCGCCGGCGACCGCGCCGACATGGCGCTCGTCGACGACCTGAGCTCGTTCCGCGTCCGCACCACGTGGATCGCAGGCGAGGTAGTCGCCGAGCATGGCGATTCGCGGCTACCCCGCCGCGCGAGCGCGACACCCAACAGGTTCAGGCCGTGCCGGGTCCGCGCAGAGGACCTCCGCCTGAAGCCGGCTGAGGGCGCGCGGGCCACCGCGACGGCCCACGCGATCGACGTCGAGGACGGCCAGCTCGTGACCGGCCACTCGACCCATGCTGTCACCGTGCGCGACGGGTGCGTCGAGCCGGATGCTGCGCATGACCTGCTGCTGCTCGCCGTCGTGAACAGGTACGTCGATGCGCCCCCGGCGCTCGCGCTCGTGCGGGGCATCGGGCTGCGGAGCGGCGCGATCGCCTCAAGCGTCGCGCACGACTCGCACAACGTCGTCGCTGTGGGCGCGTCGCGCGAGCAGCTCGCCGACGCGATCAACGCGGTATGCGCCGCACGTGGAGGGCTCGCGCTCGCGGGCTCTGGCACGCACGTGCTCGAGCTCCCGATCGCCGGGCTCATGAGCGACCGGCCGGCGGAGGAGGTGGCTGCGACCTACGCGCGGCTGACCGAAGGCGCCCGCGCGCTCGGATCCCCGCTGCATGCGCCCTTCATGACGCTCGCCTTCCTGGCGCTCGTGGTGATTCCGGCGCTGAAGCTCAGCGACCGCGGCCTCGTCGACGCGATGTCGATGACCTTCGTCCCGCCGGTCGAGTGAACGTGGCGCGGCCCGCCGCACCGCACGCACCGGCCGCACCGCACGCACCAGCCGCACCGCACGCACCAGCCGCACCGCACGCGCCCCGCAGGCGCGGAGGCCGACGCCGCCCCGCTCACGGCATCGTGTCGGCCGGCGTCTTGAAGTGCGCGCGCACCGCATCCACCTCGCCTGACGAGCCCACGATCAGCGGCACGCGCTGGTGCAGCTTGGTCGGCACGATGTCGAGCGTGGACTCGAGCCCGCTGAGGCACCGGCCGCCCGCCTGCTCCACGATCATGCCGATGGGGTTCGCCTCGTAGAGCAGCCGCAGCTTGCCCGTGGGGTGAGAGGTCGTCGGCGGGTACATGAACACGCCACCGGTCAGCAGGATGCGGTGGATGTCACCGACGAGCGATCCGATGTAGCGCGAGGAGTAGCCGTTGGCGTGCGCCCATGCGAGGTAGCTGCTGTAGCCCGCAGGGAACGAGTCGGTGTAGGCCTCGTTCACCGAGTACACCTTCTTGCGCTCCGGGATCCTGAGCGAGCGCTTGACCAGGATGAAGGATCCCACGAACGGGTCGAGCTCGAACAGGTCCACGCCGTTGCCGGTGGTGATGACGAAGGCGGTGCTCGGCCCGTAGAGGATGTAGCCGGCGGCGAGCTGCCGCGAGCCGGGCTGGCAGACTGTCGCCTCCGCGTCCGCGACATCGGAGTCGTTGCGGAGCACCGTGAAGATCGTGCCCACCGCGCCGTTGGTGTCGAGCGTGCTCGAGCCGTCGAGCGGATCGAAGAGCACGCAGTACTTGCCGCCGTCCTTGCCGCGCCTGAGGATCGTGGGCTCCTGGTCCTCCTCGCTCGCGAGCACCGCAATCGATGCACGGGTGCCGAGGCAGCGCATCAGGATCTCGTTCGAGATGACGTCCATCTCCTGCTGCGACTCGCCCTGCACATTGCTGGTGCCGTGCTCGCCGAGCACGCTCTCGAGGCGGGCCCGCCGCACGCGGTGGGCGATCGCCTTGCCTGCGAGCGAGATGGCACTGATGATCCACGAGAAGTCACCGGAGGCCCCGGGGTGCCTTGATTCCTCGGCGAGGATGTGGCTCTGGAGGCTGAACAGGTTGTCCGTGCTCTGCTGGGGGGACATCTGGAGGCAGGATACGGCTGCCCGGGACGGCGGAAGGCACTAGGATTCCTGCCCCATGTCCACACCTGTCATCGTCGCTGCCCGTCGCACGCCCATCGGCAAGTTCCTTGGCTCGCTGAGTCGAGTGCCCGCACCACAGCTTGGCGCGCACGCCATCTCGGCCGCACTGGGCGACGTGCCCGCAGTGCGCGACTCGGTCGACGAGTGCATCATGGGTTGCGTGCTCCAGGCTGGAGTCGGCCAGAACCCCGCACGGCAGGCAGGGCTGAAGGCAGGACTGCCGGTCACGCTGAGCGCCGTCACCGTGAACAAGGTCTGCGGATCGGGCCTTCAGTCCGTGATGCAGGCCGCCACATCGATCCGCGCAGGCGAGTCGCACTGCATCGTCGCGGGCGGCATGGAGAGCATGGACCTTGCGCCGCACATGATGCACCTGCGCGCGGGCGTGAAGTACGGAAAGTCGGAGATGCGCGACCACATGGAGTCCGATGGACTCGCATGCGCCTTCGAGTGCTGGCCGATGGGCATGGCGGCAGAGCACATCGCGGCCACGCATGGCATCAGCCGCGCCGAGCAGGACCGCTTCAGCGCGCAGAGCCACCAGCGCGCCGCGCACGCGACCGCATCAGGCTGGTTCAAGGACGAGATCGCGCCGCTCACCGCGGAGCAGTGCAAGCAGAAGGCAGGGCTGGATGCAGACGAGGGCATCCGTGCCGACACCACGCTTGAGGGCCTGGCCAAGCTGCGCCCGGCGTTCAAGCCCGACGGTGTCGTGACCGCGGGCAACGCGAGCCAGATCTCCAACGGCGCTGCGGCCGTGGTCGTCATGAGCGCAGAGCGTGCCAAGAGCGCTGGCGTTGCGCCGATGGCGCGCATCCTGGGCTACAACACCGCCGGCGTAGACCCCAAGGACATCTTCATCGCGCCCAAGATCGGCATCGAGAGGATCCTGGCCGACCACCGCCTGAAGGTGTCGGACATCGACCTCTTCGAGGTCAATGAGGCGTTCGCCGCCCAGGTGCTCGCGGACATCACGCCGCTGGGCATCGGCGAGGACAGGCTCAATGTGGCAGGCGGCGGCATCGCGCTGGGTCACCCCATCGGCGCCAGCGGCGCACGCGTGCTGGTCACGCTCGTGCACGGCCTGCGACGCACCGCCGGTCGACTGGGCATCTGCAGCCTCTGCCTCGGTGGCGGCAATGCGGTGACGATGCTCGTCGAGCGCTGCTGAGACCAGGCACGCGGCGCCGCGCCGGGCAGATCACATCAGGCGGTGTCATGGGAGCGCCGCGGCTGACGAGGTGCGCGCAGCCTCGGCCGCACGCTTGATGCCGCGCAGCATGCCCCCGAACACGATGTTGTGCAGGGGCAGCACGCTGTACCAGTAGAGGATCCCAAGTATCCCGCGCGGCCTGAACCGGGCTGTCATGGTCAGCGTGGTGGCATGGCCCGCGCCCGCCGGCGCGATGTCGAACTGGAGCGTGGCGGTGCCGGGCAGCTTCATCTCGGCCAGCAGCGTCAACGACCGTCCGTGCTCCACGCCGATCACCCGCCAGAAGTCGAGCGTCTCGCCGAACTCGACGCGATCCGGATGGCGGCGCCCGCGCCGCAGGCCCGGTCCCCCCGCAAGCGTGTCCATCCAGCCTCGGATGCGCCACAGGATGTCTCCCGCGTACCAGCCATGGCCGCCGCCGATCCTGCAGACCGCGCGGGACACGTCATCCGCCGACGCATCGACCCCGATCGTGCGCGCGTCGGTGAACACGGTTCCGCCCGCCCACTGCGGATCGCCGGGCACCGGGCCGGCGACGGACCACCTCGTGTCCACGTCGTTGCGTCGTGTGCGTTCCAGCGCCCGGCGGATCGCGTCGCGCACGCCAAGAGCCTGGTGCGGCATGAGCCTCTGCGCCAGGTCATCCGTCACCACCACCTTGTTTCGCAGGCCCTCCGCAAGCGGACGCGCGAGCCGGTAGGACACTGGCGTCACCAGGCTGATCCAGCCCGAACTGAGCCTCGGCGTCAGCACCGGCAGCGGGACGATGATGCGCCGGCGGAGGCCGAGCTCCTGCGCCATGATCTGCATGAGGTCGCGGTACGGCAGCACATCAGGCCCGCCGATCTCAAGCGTCTTGCCAGCCGTCTCAGGAACTTCCAGGCACCTTACGAGCCAGTGCAGCACATCGGCGATCGCGACAGGCTGCGACTCCGTCGTGACCCACCGGGGAGTGACCATCACCGGCAGCCGCTCCACCAGGTAGCGCAGGATCTCGAACGACGCGGATCCGGAGCCGATGATCATCGCGGCCCTGAAGACGGTCAGCGGGACTCCTGCAGACGCCAGCACCCGCTCCACTTCCTGCCGCGACGAGAGGTGCTCGCTGAGGCCAGACCCGAGCTCGCCGAGGCCTCCGAGGTAGATGATCCGGCCCACTCCCGCAGCGGCCGCGGCTGACGCGAAGTTGCCGGCAAGCACGCGGTCACGCTCCGCATAGGCGTGCCCGCTGCTCTCCATCGAGTGGACGAGGTAGTACGCCGCAGCGCATCCCTCGAGCTGCCGGGCGATGGCACCCACATCCCCAAGATCACCCGGCTCGACGGTGACACCCGGATGGC
>VERO01000191.1 GCA_018882625.1 Phycisphaerales bacterium
CATCGGCGCTCGTGCCTCCCACATCGAGCGTCACGCAACGTTCGAAGCCCAGCGCGAGGGCTGCGCGTGCCGCCGCAGCAACGCCTGCCGCGGGTCCGCTGAGCAGCGAGTCCTTCGCCATGTAGTCGGTGGCGGGGACGGGCGACCCAGAGCTCGCCGACAGGAACAGGCTGGTGCCGCGCGCATCGCGCCGAAGGTCGTCGATGAAGCGCCCGATGGCAGGGCGCAGCGCGGCCTCGATGACGGCCGCGTTCGCGCGCGGGAGGAACGATGTCGCCACGGCAGTGTCGGCGCTCGTCACGACATGCGCGCAGGCGTCGCGGAGCGCCTTGGCGGCGGCCCGCTCATGTGACGGGTTCACGCCGCTGTGCACGAAGGCAATGGCGACCGAATCGATCCGCTCGCGGCGCGCTGTCGCTGCCGCAGCCTCGATGCCGCTCATCTCCAGTGGCATCACGGCCGTTCCCGCGCTGGACATCCGCCCGCGGATGCCCACGCACAGTGACGCGACAGGCGTCCGGCGCGATGGCGCGAGCGCAAAGATGTCGCTCCTGCGCTGGTCGCCGATCAGGAGCGCATCCTCATGGCCGGCGGTGGTGACCAGCATGACCCGGGCAGTGCGCCCTTCGAGCAGGGCATTGGTGCCGATGGTCGTGCCAACGCGGAGGTTCACGCCGTCCAGCGGCTCCACGAACGGGCGGCCGAGCGCGATGCGCGCAGCGAGGACCGGCACGGCGGCGCTGCATCGCAGGCTTGCCACGGAGCCGACTGCGACGGCACGGCAGGGCGCCGATGCAAGCGTCAGGGTGGATGTGCGTTCATCCACGCCACTGGACGCAACGACCCGAATTGGCACGGGATCGGCGGCGAGCAGCTCGAACCCGACCCAGAATCCATCGGGTACCGGCGGGAGCCCGGCGAGCGCGATGGTGTCCTTGGCGGCGGCGGCGACTCTGGCGCGAAGCTCGCCCGAGCTGGGCACCTTGGAGCGCCTCACTGACCCGTCATCGCAGCGCGCCACGCAGTCGGTGAAGGTGCCGCCCGTGTCCACTCCGATGGTCCATCGCGGCATCGGGTCACGATACTTGTCGTGGCGCGCACCTGCCCTGACTAGGGATGCCGGTGCGACTACGCTCTCGGTGGTGGGAGCGCTGATCGACATCGCCTACGTTTCCGCAGCCGCAGTGACCAGCCCGCTCTGGTCATGGCGCATGTGGCGCACGGGCAAGCTGCAGACGGACTGGGCGGCGCGGATGGGTGACGTGAGGCCGCCGCTGCGCGCACGTGGCGAGCGGCCGCGGGTGCTCGTGCATGCGGTGTCCGTGGGGGAGGTCAATGCCGTCCGTGCGCTCGTGACGATGATGTCGGACAGCTGCGAGCTGGTGGTGTCGGCGACCACGGACACCGGTTTTGTGCGAGCGGAACAGGTGTTCGAGCCCGCCACGCGGGTGGTGAGATACCCCTTCGACATCTCCTCGGCGGTCCGGTCGTTCCTCGATGCGGTGCGGCCTGATGCCGTGCTGCTGTGCGAGCTCGAGGTGTGGCCGAACTTCACTGAAGCGTGCGTGGAGCGGGGGATCCCGGTTGCGGTGGTCAACGGTCGGCTCAGTGCCCGCAGCTTCCGGGGCTACTTCCGGGGGCGTGCGCTGCTGGGACCGATGTTCCGCAGGCTTGCGGCGGTGGGAGCGCAGGACGCGGCGTACGCGCAGCGCTTCGAGCAGATGGGGGTGCCGCCTGATCGCATCGCCGTGACCGGCACCATGAAGTGGGACACCGCCGAGATCGCCGACCATGTGGAGGGTGCGGAGGAGCTGGCGCGAGAGATGAACATCGACCGGAGCAGGCCCCTGATCGTGGCTGGCTCGACCGCGCCGGATGAGCATGCGCTGCTGCACGCCGCGACGCCTCAGGGCGTGCAGCTGCTGTGCGCGCCGCGCAAGCCGGAGTGGTTCGAGCGCGCCGCGGTGGATCTCCCAGGCTGCGTGCGGCGGTCGCAGCGCACGTCGCCCCTGCATGCGCAGGATCCGCAGGGAGGTGCCCAGCGCATGGGCGATCGCCGCGGGGATGCCGTGCAGCCTGCGCACGACCGGTTCCTCCTGGACTCGATCGGCGAGCTGCGGCGCGCGTACGCGCTCGCGGACATCGTCGTCATAGGCCGGACCTTCGGCGAGCTTCACGGTTCCGACATGATGGAACCTGCAGCGCTCGGGCGGTGCATCGTGACGGGCCCGAGGACCGAGGACTTCGCCGCCACTGCCGATGCGCTGCGTGCGGGCGGGGGCCTCGTAGACGCCACGCGCGAATCGCTGGCCGGTGCGCTCGCTGGCCTCGTCGCCGATCCTGCGCGGCGCGCAGCATGCGGTCGCGCGGCGCGCGGCGTGGTGGTGGCGCACCAGGGTGCCACGCAGCGCACCTGCACGATGGCGCGCCGTGTTGTGGCGACGAGCCAGGCGCGGGCGATGGAGTCTGCACGGTGAGGCAGGGCGCATCCGCCGGCATCGAGGCGAGGGTCATCGCCGCCGTCTCGGCATCGGCGCCCTCGCTGCCGGCGTGGGTGACGGTGGGCCCCGGCGACGACATGGCTGTGCTCGCGCCATCGGTGTGCGCGAACGGGATTCTCGCGGCATGCGACCAAGTGGTCGAGGGCCGGCACTTCACGCGCGATACGCCTCTTGCCCTTGTGGGACGCAAGGCCGTGGCGCGCAACGTGAGCGATGTCGCCGCCATGGCCGCGGACCCGCTGGCGACGCTCGCATCCTGCGTGCTGCCGCGTCGGATCGGGGCGGATGGCGCGCAGATGCTGCTCGAGTCCGTGCGCCGGCATGCGGAGCGTTGGGGTGCGCCGCTGATCGGCGGCGACACTGCAGTGCACGACGATCCGGACGGGCCGCTGATGCTGAGCGTGACCATCCTGGCACGGCCGCGCGCCGGTTCCGGTGACGCGATCATGCCGGTCGTGCGTCGCCGGGGCGCATGCGCGGGGGATGCGCTCTACGTGACGGGGGCATGTGGAGGCTCACTCGGCGCAGATGGCCTCGGGCGGCACCTGCACTTCGAGCCGCGTCTCGCCGCGTCGCATGCGCTTGCCGATGCGCTCGGCGGGGCGCTCCATGCGATGATCGACGTGAGCGACGGTCTCGGGCTTGACGCGGCGCGGCTCGCGGCGGCGGCGGCCCAACCGCTGGCGGCCCAGATCGACGCGATGCGCATCCCCCGGAGCCCAAGCGCATCGCTCGAGTCGGCAATCTCCGATGGCGAGGATCACGAGCTGCTCTTCTGCGCCGCCGCCGATGCGCGAGTACCCGACTCGCTGCCCGATGGGCAGGGCGGCTCGGTCACGTGCACCCGGATAGGCACCATGGTGCCGCGCCTGCCGACGATGCCAGAGGCGTGCGCAGTGCTCGCGCCGGCGGGCGGCGGTGCGCTCCAGGACATCTCGCGCAAGGGATGGATGCATGAGTGAGCCCCACATCGAGATGGCGCTCCTTGCGGCACCAGAGGACACTGAGGCCTTCGCGGAGGTATTCGCGGCAAGGCTTGAGCCTGGCGATGTCGTGGCGCTCGAGGGAGATCTCGGTGCGGGCAAGACGTGCTTCGTGCGCGGTCTCGCGCAGGGGCTCGGCATCGACCCAGCCGAGGTGTCGAGCCCCACGTTCGTGTCGATGCAGCGGTACCGCGGCGGCCGGCTGCCGCTGGTGCACGTCGACGCGTGGCGCATGCGATCGGCCGAGGACCTGGACACCATCGGATGGGACGAGCTCCTCGCGGCGCGCGATGCCGTGGTCGCCATCGAGTGGCCGAGCAAGGTGCTCGCAGCCATGCCTTCACGGCGCATCGATGTGACGCTGGCGCCGTCGGCCTCGGGCGGACGCGTCGTCATGATCGATGACCGGCGGTGCGAGCAGCCCTCGGCCGCGTGCCGCACGTGCGGCGCCGCAGCGCGCGCCAACGACCCGTTCTGCAGCGAGCGGTGCCGTGCTGTGGACCTGCGCCGATGGCTGACGGGCGCCTACCGCATCGCCGGAGGCTCGTCCGAGGATGGCGATGCGGACGAGCTCACCGCATAGATCTGGAAGCGGTGGCCGACGGCCTGCCAGCCCAGCTCGCGGCAAATCCGGTCACGAAGCGCGATGAGCTCAGGCGCCTCGAACTCGACCAGCTTGCCCGTCTTCATGCACACCATGAAGTCGCGCGGGGCCTTGCCGTAGATGAGCTGGTAGTGCGCCTGGTTCGAGTCGAACAGCGCCTGCGTGATGATGCCCGCATCCTGGAGCAGCTTGATCGTCCGGTAGATCGTCGCCTTCGACACGCGATGGCCCTTGCGCCGCATGTCGAGCAGCAGCTCCTCGGCCTCGAAGAGCCCGTCGCGCTTGATGATCGCGTCGAGCACGTCTGCGCGCTCCGCGGTGTACTTGAGTCCCTTGGTGCGCAGGAAGCGGCGGAAGACGCTGCAGATCGGCGCCATCACCTTGGGCGCTGCGGGCGGGGTCCGGTCGGTGGCGAGCTGCGGTGGCTTGCTCCGTTGTGGCTTGTCAGGTGGCACGGGCGAATCGCGGTGTGGTGGTTGTGTGCTGGGCGGCGCCTTGGCGTTGTACGGGCTGCGAGGGCCGAGCTGTCTACAAAGTCCTATAATCTATGTTCTGTACAACTCAATCCATGGTGCCGGATCACGGATTGATGCGGGCTGCTTCACGGACGCGTTGCCGGAACGCCAAGCGGCACTCCGGCCTCCGTGGCCCGCGATCGCCAAACCGTGGC
Organism: Phycisphaerales bacterium; assembly: GCA_018882625.1. Taxonomy (GTDB): domain Bacteria; phylum Planctomycetota; class Phycisphaerae; order Phycisphaerales; family SM1A02; genus ZLKRG44. The sequence goes on from VERO01000191.1 coordinate 4,759, forward strand.
TCCTTCGCCCTCAAGCGCCGGCATGGATGCCACCACCTGCTCGATGACCGCTGCCCGCTGTGCGGCGTCCTCGCCCGCCAGCAACCATGCGCGCTCGAACTGGGCCTGCGCCTGGGATGGGTCGCCGACGGCGGCGAGGATCCGGGCATACACGAGGATCGTCTGCATCTGCCGCGCGGCGCTGAGACCTTGAGGC
>VERO01000192.1 GCA_018882625.1 Phycisphaerales bacterium
GTGCGCGGCTCGGTCCCTGCGGCTGCGCGGGGCCCGCGGCACCAGCGCGGCCCGCGCCTGACGCCGCCGCTGCGCGCGCCGCAGTCGCGGCCTTGCCGCCGCGCGTCGAAGATGCGGGCGGACGGGTGCCTTCAGCCACATCGCCAACATCCCCCGCACGCATCGCGAACGACGTCACCTTGTCGCGCAGCTCGAGCACCATCGTCTCGGCGGTCTTCTTGCCGATCTCGGGCAGGCTCATCAGCAGCGCGGTGTCCTTGACGACGATCGCCTCGGCGATGCGCGCCGGAGGGATCGCGATCGAGCGCAGCGCCCGTCGCATGCCGATCCCCTTGACAGACGTGAAGAGGTCGAAGAAGTCGCGGTCCTGCGGCTCGCGAAACCCGATCAGGCGCGGCCAGAAGCTGGCGCCCTGGCCCTGGCTCTCCAGGTAGTGCAGGGTGTGCAGGCTGACGCGAGAGCCCACAGTCGACATCCACTGCGCCTCGTCGCATGCGGGCACGAGCAGCTCGTAGGTCACGTCGCCGACGCGCACGTGCACGGTGCCCTCACCAGCCTGCTCCAGAATCCCGTCGATGCGTGTGATCATGGACCGGTCGGAAGCGTATCTGCGCGGGCTGGCGCCGCATCCCTCCATCCGCTGCGCTCCAGGATGGCGCGCCGCAGACGCCCTGTGGCGGCGTCCGCATCCCGGAACCCCTCCCCGCGCAGGTCGATCACCCCGATGACCTCCACCCGCGCGCGCCGCCGCGGCAGGAACGAGTCCAGCAGCACCACGCGAGTCGAGAAGGGCTGGCTGATCCAGCACAGCACGACAGGGACGTTGGCGATCAGCGCGATGGCGGCGGCCCCAGGCGCGAAGGCCTGCAGGGTGCGTGCAGGACGCTCGATGCTGCCTTCCGGGAACACGCCCACGATCCCCCCATCCTTCACGTGCCGCACCGCGGTCCGCAGCGTGCCGGCGTCGTCCGCGCTGAAGGTCACCGGCAGCACGCGCAGCGCGCGCCAGAAGGGCCCGAGCGGCCAGCGCATCTGCTCAACGGCCATCATGAACCGGATCGGCCGGCGCAGGCCGATCTGCAGCAGCGGGGGATCCGTGCCGCTGGCATGATTCGCGACCAGCACGAACCCGCCCGCAGGCATCTCCGCCTCGCGGAAGAGGCTGTAGTCGGGCCGGTGCAGCAGCCAGAAGAGCGGCCGTGCGACAGCTTCCGCACATCCGAGCCATCCGCGGTATGCGAGGCGCATCGGTCCGGGCATCGCCCGGTATGATCGCCCAAGTTTGCCGATTCCGCATGGATGCGGAGAGAGACTGCCCGGACCCGACCGGACGATCCCCTTACGCACACACCGCACCATGCCACGCCGCGACGACATCCACACGATCCTCATCATCGGCTCGGGCCCCATCGTCATCGGGCAGGGCTGCGAGTTCGACTACTCCGGCACGCAGGCATGCAAGGCCCTTCGCGAGGAGGGCTACCGCGTCGTGCTGGTGAACTCCAACCCCGCCACGATCATGACGGATCCGGCCTTCAGCGACCGGACGTACATCGAGCCGATCACGCCCGAGGCCGTCGAGAAGGTGATCCTCAAGGAGAAGGAGCTCGGCACGCCCATCGACGCGCTGCTGCCCACGCTTGGCGGGCAGACGGGCCTCAACTGCGCGTGCGCGCTGCACGACCGCGGCGTGCTCGAGCGCCACGGCATCGCGATGATCGGGGCCAACCGCGAGAGCATCCGGCGCGCCGAGGACCGCGAGGCGTTCCGCCAGATCGTCGAGCGCCTGGGCCTCAAGCAGCCGCGCGCGCGCACGGTCACGACGGTGGACGATGCGCGCGAGTTCCTCAAGGAGATCGGGCTCCCCGCGATCATCCGACCTGCGTTCACGCTCGGCGGCACAGGCGGCGGCATCGCCTACAACACCGAGGAGTTCGAGGAGATCGTGCGCCGCGGCATCGCGGCCAGCATGATCGGGCAGGTGCTGATCGACCAGAGCGTGCTCGGCTGGAAGGAGTACGAGCTCGAGGTCGTGCGCGACCGCAACGACAACTGCATCATCGTGTGCGGCATCGAGAACATCGACCCGATGGGCGTGCACACGGGCGACAGCATCACGGTCGCGCCGATCCAGACGCTCACCGACAAGGAGTACCAGTCGATGCGCGACGCGGCGTTCGCGATCATGCGCGCCGTCGGCGTCGACACGGGCGGCTCGAACGTGCAGTTCGCGATCGACCCCGCCTCCGGCGAGATGGTCGTCGTCGAGATGAACCCGCGCGTCTCGCGCAGCTCCGCGCTCGCGTCCAAGGCCACCGGCTTCCCGATCGCGCGCATCGCCGCGAAGCTCGCCGTCGGCTACACGCTCGACGAGCTGCGCAACGACATCACCGCCACCACCAGCGCGTGCTTCGAGCCGAGCATCGACTACGTCGTCGTGAAGATGCCGCGCTGGACCTTCGAGAAGTTCCCCGAGGCCGACGAGACGCTGACGACCCAGATGAAGTCGGTGGGCGAGGCGATGTCCATCGGGCGCACCTTCAAGGAGGCGCTGCAGAAGGCGATCCGCTCGATGGAGGTCAAGCGCTTCGGCCTGGGCCTCGACCGCAACGACAAGTGGCTTGCGGCGCGGCGCGCGACTCAGACCGAGATGGCCGATGGCTCTGCGGCCGCATGGCCGATCCCGGAGCAGCACCTCCTGCGCAAGCTCACGGTGCCGAGCCAGGGCCGGCTCTACTACGTGCGCTACGCGCTCAAGGGCGGCATGGCGGCGAAGCGTGTGGCGCAGCTCACGGGATACGACCCGTGGTTCGTGGACCAGATCGCGCAGCTCGTCGAGTTCGAGGACGAGCTCTGCGCCGTCGCGCGCCTCGAGGACGTCTCGCATGACGTCATGCTGCGCGCCAAGCGGCTCGGCTACAGCGACGCGCAGATGGCCAACCTGTGGCTCGGCGAGATCAGCACGGCCGCGATCCTGAAGGTGCGCGCGCACCGGCGCCGGCTCGGCGTGGAGCCTGTCTACAAGCTCGTCGACACCTGCGCCGCAGAGTTCGAGGCCGCGACGCCGTACTACTACAGCACCTACGAGAGCGCCCACCGCGAGGGCGGCGCCGTGGTGCGCGACGACGAGATCCGGCTCACGAGCCGTCCGAAGATCGTGATCCTCGGTGGCGGCCCCAACCGCATCGGGCAGGGCATCGAGTTCGACTACTGCTGCTGCCAGGCCGCGTTCGCGTGCGAGGAGGCCGGCTTCGAGAGCGTGATGATCAACTCGAACCCGGAGACTGTCTCGACCGACTTCGACACGAGCGACCTCCTCTTCTTCGAGCCGCTGACGCTCGAGGACGTGCTCAACGTCGTCGAGCGCCTCAACGGCGGCGGCATCGACGTGCCGGACCGCGCAGGCAGCGTGGTCGGCTGCATCGTGCAGTTTGGCGGCCAGACGCCGCTCAACCTCGCCCACGGCCTCCACGCCGCCGGCGTGCCCATCATCGGCACCGGCATCGACTCGATCGATCTCGCAGAGGATCGCGACCGGTTCGCGGCGGTGCTCAAGGACCTCGGGCTCGACCAGCCCGCCAACGGAGTTGCGCGCAGCCTTGACGAGGCGGTGTCCATCGCGTCGCGCATCGGATATCCGGTGCTGGTGCGCCCCTCGTATGTGCTCGGCGGGCGCGGGATGGAGACGTGCTTCGACGAGGACGCGCTGCGCCGGTACATGGCGGAGGCCGTCGACGCGAGCGAGCTCGCCAACCGCCCCGTGCTGATCGACCGCTTCCTCTCCGACGCCATCGAGATCGACGTGGATGTGGTGTCCGACTTCGAGCCCGACGAGGCGAGCCGCCCGCACCAGATCAGGCTGCCGGATGCGCGCGGCCGCGCCGTCGTGTGCGGCGTGATGGAGCACATCGAGGAGGCGGGCATCCACTCGGGCGACTCCACGTGCACCGTGCCGCCGTACTCGCTGCCGCGCAGCGTGGTGGAGCGCGTGCGCAGCCACGCCCGCGCGCTGGCCGAGCGGCTGCGGGTGCGCGGGCTCATGAACGTGCAGATGGCGTGCAAGGACGAGCGCCTGTACATCCTCGAGGTGAATCCCCGCGCCTCACGCACCGCCCCGTTCGTCAGCAAGGCCAAGGGCGTGGCCTGGGCCCGCATCGCCGCGCGCGTCATGATGGGCGCGTCGCTCGACGAGCTCGGCGTGCAGGAGGTGCACGACACCGGCTGCTACGCGGTGAAGGAGTCGGTGTTCCCCTTCGCCAAGTTCCCCGGCGTCGACGTGGTGCTTGGCCCCGAGATGCGCTCGACCGGCGAGGTCATGGGCGCGGACCGCTCGCTGCCGGTGGCGTTCGCCAAGGCGCAGATGGCCGCGGGCGTGCACCTGCCGACGCAGGGCAAGGTGTTCCTGAGCGTGCGCGAGTCCGACCGCCCCCACGCGGTCGAGATCGCCCGCAGCCTCGTCGCCATGGGCTTCAGCGTGGTGTGCACCCAGGGCACGCATGATCACCTCGCCCGGCACAGCGTGCGCACGGAGCGCATCGTCAAGATCGCCGAGGGCCAGCGGCCGAACATCCTCGATGCGATCCGCAGCGGGGAGATTCACCTCATCATCAACACGCCCACCCGCAAGGGAGGCCGCACCGACGAGGGCCAGATCCGCGCCCAGGCCGTCCGCTCCGGCGTGCCCATCGTCACCACGGTGTCTGGCGCACGTGCGGCGGTCCAGGCCATCTCTGCGCTGAAGGCCGGCAGCTGGGACGTCGCGGCGATCCAGGACTACTTCCCCCACCTTGCGCGCGGACCCCTGCAGGCGGCGCCCGCGGTCGCAGCGCGCATCCACACGGTGCCAGCTCCCGGCACCGCTCCGGGGACGCGCGCGATCGGCGCCGCTGCCGCGGCTACCATTCCCGTCCCATGAGCGTCGCCACCATCGCGCAGC
>VERO01000193.1 GCA_018882625.1 Phycisphaerales bacterium
GGGTCACGGTCCGCTGTGCACGCCGTCCCCTCTGCGCCGCCCGCGGCGAGCGTCGCGAGCGCCTTCGGGTTCGCCCATCCGGCGATCACGACAGGGGCTCCGCAGCGCACGGCTGCATCGATGGCGCCGCGCACCTTCGGGATCATGCCTCCGCTGATCACACCCTCTTCGATGAGCCGCATCGCCGTGCGGCGGTCCATGCGTGCGATGATTCGACCGTCCGCGCCGCGCACGCCGGGCACATCGGTCAGGAACACGAGAGCCCTGGCGCCGACCGTGGCGGCCACGGCGACTGCCGCGTCATCCGCGTTGACATTGAGCAGCTCGCCGGCCGCGTCGGCCGCGATGGAAGAGATGACCGGGATCAGGCCGCGCTCGAGCAGTGCGCCCACGACATCTGCGCGGCCTCCCGTGATCTCGCCGACCCGCCCGAGGTCCGCACCCTCACGCACCGCTGCGCGAGCGGTGGCCAGGCCGCCTGAGGCAAGCGTCATGCCAACGGCACGCACGCCCTCGGCCAGCAGCGCGCCCGTGAGCCGAGCGTTGATCGCGCCCGCGAGAACGCCAGCCACCTGCTCCATCTGCTCCGGCGGCGTGATCCGGATGCCCTCGTGGCGGCGCGTCTCCATGCCCAGGCGCGCGAGCTGCCGGTCCACGGCTGCACCGCCGCCATGCACGATCACGGTTGAGCCCGGCGCGAGCGACTCGAGCTCGCCGATCGCGCGGACGACAGCCCGCATCGCGCGCGCATCGTCGATGAGCGCGCCGCCGAGCTTGACGACAAGAGGCCCCGTCCGGCTCATGATGCGGCTCCCGCGAGCTGCGCGCTCGTGCGCAGGGCGGCTGCGTGCGCGGCGACGCGCTCGTCAATGCCAAGCCGCTCGTCCATGCCGAAGCGGATGTTGAGGCACTGCACGGCCTGCCCGGCGGCTCCCTTCACGAGATTGTCGATGGCGCTGCAGGCGACCAGGTGACGGCGCACAGGGTCCACAGCCACCTGCATGTCGCAGAAGTTGGTGCGCTCCACCGCGCCGACGCTCGGCCACGTGCCCTCAGGCAGCAGCCGCACGAATGCGCAGCGCGTGTACCGCGCGCTCAGGCACGCGCGGATGTCGCGCTCCGTCACGCCCTCGTGCAGTGTCGCATGCATCGTGCTGAGGATGCCGCGGTCGTATGGCCCAAGGTGCGGCGTGAAGATGATGTCCGCGCCGGTCTCCTGGGCCATCTCGGGCTGGTGGCGGTGCGAGAGGACGCCGTACGGCGACTGGCTCACCTCGCAGAAGAGGCTGCGCAGGGAGGGGGATCGGCCTGCCCCGCTCACGCCGCTGGTGCTGTCGACGATCACTGTGCGGTCATCGAGCAGCGCGCTCTCGACGAGCGGCCGCAGCGCAAGTGCCACGCTTGTCGGGTAGCAGCCGGGCACCGCGATGAGCTGCGCAGCAGCGATCGCCTCCTCGTTGAGCTCGGCGAGCCCATACACCGCCTCGCGCAGCAGTTCGGGATGCCGATGCGAGAAGCCGTAGTGGGTCGGGTACGCGGCAGGATCGCGCAGCCGGAACGCGGCCGAGAGGTCAAGTACCACGACGCCCGCACGGCAGAGCACCGGCGCCAGCGCCTCGCTTGCCTCGTGTGGCGTCGCGAGCATCACCGCATCAGGCCGGCACTCGAGGATCGCAGCCTCCGACGCCGCCTCCACGCACAGGTCCGTCAGTCCGCGCAGCCTCGGGTGCAGCGCATCGATGCGCACACCGGCGCCTGACTTGCCCTCAGATCCGAAGAGCCCGCACAGCTCGACGCCTGGATGGCGCAGCAGCATCGCGATTGCCTCCGCGCCCGCATAGCCAGCGGCGCCGACGAGGGCCACGCGGATGCGGCCCCCGCGGCCTGCGCTCATGCCGATGCCGCATCCATCGTGGGCGTGCGCATGCGACATCGATCGTGACAGGTGTGGGGTCTTGGTCATTGGGGGTCCGTATGGCGCTCGCGCTCATGCACGCACAGCGCCTGCGGACAGCTCCATGAGCTGCGCCGCGAGCTGGCGGGCGGAGGCGGGGGAGGTGCAGGCGACGAAGATGCAGTCATCTCCTGCGATGGTGCCGAGCGCGCCATCGGGCTCCGCACGGTCGATCTCGACGGCGAGCGCAGCGGCCTGTCCCGGCGCCGTGTGCAGCACGGCGAGGGTGCCGCCCGACTGCGCGCCGAGCAGCATCCGACGCACTGCGGTGGCGAGGGCCGCCGAGCGGTCTGCGTTGGCCTGGCCCGCGGCATCAAGCAGCTGGTAGCCGCCCGCACCCTTCACGACACCGAGTTCCGCAAGGTCGCGCGACAGCGTTGCCTGCGTCACCGCGATGCCGCGGCGCGACAGCAAGTCGGCCAGCTCCAATTGGCTGGTGACATGCTGGCTCTGGATGAGGCGGGCAACTTCCCGTTGCCGCCAAGCTTTCGCGACCATTGGATAATTATGCACGGCAGTGCATAACTTGTCAAGGGGCATCCACGAAAAACCCGCCGCAGCCCTCGCGGGCGCACGGCGGGTGTGAGGGGAGTCCCGCATGGAGTGGCCGGAACCGCGCACGTCAGGTCGCGGGGGGCCGCACTCACTCGGCAGCGCACTCACTCGGCGGCACGCGCCTCGGCGGTCTCGGCTGGCGCCGCATCGCGCTCGGATGGCTCGGAAGGAGCGCTCGAGTCGGGTGCGTCGGTGGCCGGCGCGCGCCCAGCAGCCCTGGCCTCCTGTGCCTCCTTGCGCTTGAAGGCCTCGATCTTCTGCCGCTCGGGGATGATGATCATCGTCATCCGCTTGCCTGCAAGCCGAGGCTCGACCTCGACCTTGCCCAGGTCGGAGAGGCGCTCCGCGACGTCCGCCATGCGCACATCTCCGCGGCTCTTGTGCGCGAGCTCGCGGCCCTTGAAGTTCTGCACGATCTGCACGCGGTGCCCCTCGATGAGGAACTGCCTCGCCTGCCTGACGCGGATGTCGACATCGTGCGGGTCGATCTTCATGGACCGCCCGAGCCGGACCTCCTTCATCTCGCTCGACTTGCTCTTGCTCTTGCTGGCCTTGTCCTTCTTGGCCTGCTCGTACTTGTACTTGCCGTAGTCCATGATGCGGACCACGGGAGGACGCACGTCTGGCGCGACTTCCACCAGGTCGTACCCGGCGTCGTACGCGCGGCGCTTGGCCTCATCGAGCTCGACGACGCCCACCATCTCGCCGTTCTCGTCAATCAGCCGGATCGGGCTGATCCGGATGCGGTCATTGATGCGCGGGCCCTGCGGCTCGCGGTTAGGTGGACGGCGGGGGAAGTTGCTCAGGGGAATCTCCTCGAGGGCGACCGGAAGCGAAGGACATCCCCGCACGCGGTTCCGGCATCCGCGGCGAGGCAAGAGTTCAGGAGGATCTGGTCGACCCGGACCGGCACGGCGCGAGCGCTCATGCGGTGGCGGTGGTCTGCGAGGTCATGTGGCAGTGAACCATCTGGGTCGGGGTCTCGCGGCGACGTGCCGCAGCGCCACAACATAGCCCCCGCAGGCAGGGTGCGCAACGCGATTTGGCCCTTCCGCAGCGCATTTTGCGGCGAGTCAGCGGCCCGGACCGCGCCAGAGCGCGGCATCCACGCAGGCCCATATCTGGGCCGCCACCACCAGAAACCCGAGGCAGCCCGCGGTCAGGATCGCAAAGAGCCCCAGGACGACCGCAAGTCCGAAGAACAGCAGCGCAGGGAGGATCCTCCCCTGCACGAGCTGGCCAAGCCCCGGGATGAAGAAGCTTGCGATCGCCGCAATCACGTTTCCTGAAGAGCCTTGCCCTGCCATCACGCAGCCCCCATGGTGGCGCGCACGGTCTCGGCGCCGCGCGTCGACTGCTCGCGCGCGAGCCCGCCGACGAACGCATCGAGCGCCATCTCGCCGAGGTTCGCCTCGACGCCGAAGGCCCGCACGCTGACCTTTCGCGCCTCCGCGTCGCGCGGACCGACCACCGCCGTGTATGGGATCTTCTCCTCAGCCGCGGCGCGGATGCGGCCCTGCACACGCTCGTTCGATGCGTCGACCGTCGCGCGCAGCCCGGCCGCCACCAGCATGCTGTGCACCTCGCGCGCGTAGGCCTCGCTCTTGTCGCTGATCGGGAGCACCCGCACCTGCTCGGGCGAGAGCCACAGCGGGAACGCGCCCGCGAAGTGCTCGATCAGCACGCCGATGAATCGCTCCATGCTGCCGAATGGCGCGCGGTGGATCATCACCGGGCGGTGCTCGGCGTTGTCGGCGCCCGTGTACGAGAGTCCGAAGCGCTCAGGCAAGTTGTAGTCCACCTGCACGGTGCCCAGCTGCCACGATCGGCCAATCACGTCGCGCACGACGAAGTCGATCTTGGGGCCGTAGAACGCCGCCTCGCCCGGCTCCTCGGAGAACGGCACGCCGAGCGTGCGCGCTGCGTCCCGGCATGCCTGCTCGGCCTTGTCCCAGTTGGCGGGATCGCCCACGTACTTCGCGCTGTCTGGGTCGCGCAGTCCCACGCGCACGCGGTACTCGTTCATCCCGAGCGTGCCGAAGATGAGCTTCACCAGGCTGAGGCAGCCCAGGAGCTCCTCGGCCACCTGGTCCTCGCGGCAGAACAGGTGGGCGTCGTCCTGGGTGAAGCCGCGGACGCGGGTCATGCCGCCGATCTCCCCGGACTGCTCCCAGCGGTAGACGGTGCCGAACTCCGAGAGCCGCACCGGCATGTCGCGGTAGCTGTGCGGCGCGCTCGCGAAGATGCGGATGTGGTGCGGGCAGTTCATCGGCTTCAGCAGGTAGCCGTCGATCTCGCCCTTCTCCAGGCGGTTGGCCAGCTCGCCGCAGGTGCAGCCCTCCTTGGCGAGCAGCGACAGCTGGTCGTGCTCGATGATGGGCGGGTACTGGCTCTCGCGGTAGTAGGG
>VERO01000009.1 GCA_018882625.1 Phycisphaerales bacterium
GTGTAGGACGGTCCTGATCCTTGATGATGTCCTGACCACCGGTGCGACTGTCGAGGAGTGCGGGAATGCGCTTAAAGCCATGCTGGGCCTGGACTTCCGGATTTGGGCCGGCGTGGGTTGCGTCACCGACTAACGACAGCTCCCCTATGCTCAGTCGGTTATAAGACTATTATTCAGGGGAACTTACGACCGACGATGCGCACATGTGAACAGGCGAAAACTCAGAGATTGTTGTGGGCAACTTGTGAATCGCGATCTACCCCCTTGACGGCATCCTTGGATTCACTAGGATGGCACGTCTCGCCCCATTTGGAGCGAGCGGATGTTCTGCCGACCGGAAACGGGACGCGGCGTCCGACTGATCCTTGACAAGTGAGCAGTTGGTTAGCCGCGAGGATGTGGCGTCGCTCCGAGAGCTTCATAGGCAATCGGAACGATGACAAAACTGCCGGTCGTCACAGCGACCGGCCGCCAACATCCTCTGTGATGCCAAATGGTGATAATGGTCAATTCCGCAGACCTCGCCTGTGCCGAAAGGCCTGGCAAGGATGTTGGTGAAAATCCTGCAACGCCAAGTTGCAGGCACTGGTCAGCGGACCAGTGTGTCGACCGACCTGTCCCCCAGCGGGACAGGTCGCCAGGCAACCTTCGATAGATCCGGGTCACTCACGTGATCCGTTCACTCAATTGAAGAGTTTGATCCTGGCTCAGATTGAACGCTGGCGGCATAGCTAAAACATGCAAGTCGAGCGAAGCAGCAGCAATGCTGACTGAGCGGCGAAAGGGTGAGGAATACATTTCCACGTACCTCGAGGTCGAGGATAGCCAAGGGAAACTTTGGGTAATACTCGATGATCTCCGAAAGGAGCAAAGGCTCGCTGCCTTGAGAGCGGGGAATGTCCTATCAGGTAGTTGGTGGGGTAACGGCTCACCAAGCCTAAGACGGGTAGCAGGTGTGAGAGCACGGCCTGCCACATCGAAACTGAGACACTGTTCGGACTCCTACGGGAGGCTGCAGTAACGAATCTTCCGCAATGCGCGAAAGCGTGACGGGGTAATGCCGCGTGCAGGATGAAGCCCCTCGGGGTGTAAACTGCTGTCAAGGGCTAGGAACACATGACCAGCCCTAAAGGAAGAGCCGGCTAACTCTGTGCCAGCAGCCGCGGTAATACAGAGGGCTCGAGCGTTAATCGGAATCACTGGGCTTAAAGCGTGCGTAGGCGGGCCTGTAGGCCTGTCGTGAAATCCCACGGCTCAACCGTGGAATAGCGATGGGAACCACAGGTCTTGAGGCAGGTAGAGGCAGTTGGAACGATAGGTGGAGCGGTGAAATGCGTAGATATCTATCGGAACGCCAAAGGAGAAGTCAGACTGCTGGGCCTGATCTGACGCTGAGGCACGAAAGCGTGGGTAGCAAACGGGATTAGATACCCCGGTAGTCCACGCCCTAAACAATGCGCACTGGGTCGGGAGAGCTTGACGCTCCCTCGGCCGCAGCAAAAGTGTTAAGTGCGCCGCCTGGGGAGTACGGTCGCAAGATTAAAACTCAAAGGAATTGACGGGGGCTCACACAAGCGGTGGAGCATGTGGCTCAATTCGAAGCAACGCGAAGAACCTTATCCTAGGCTTGACATGCAAGTATCAACCCCGTGAAAGCGGGGCCACAGTCGCAAGACCGGAACTTGCACAGGTGCTGCATGGCTGTCGTCAGCTCGTGCTGTGAAGTGTCGGGTTAAGTCCCTCAACGAGCGAAACCCCTGTCTCTAGTTGCTCACGGGTAATGCCGAGAACTCTAGCGAGACTGCCGGTGTCAAACCGGAGGAAGGTGGGGATGACGTCAAGTCCGCATGGCCCTTATGCCTAGGGCTGCACACGTGCTACAATGGCACCGACAGAACGACGCAAGACCGCAAGGTGGAGCAAATCGCTCAAAAGGTGCCCCAGTTCGGATTGGAGGCTGCAACTCGCCTCCATGAAGTCGGAATCGCTAGTAATCGCGGATCAGCTACGCCGCGGTGAATATGTTCCTGAGCCTTGTACACACCGCCCGTCAAGTCATGGGAGCTGGCAGTGCCCAAAGTCGCCTCGATTCAGGGGTGCCTACGGCAAGGCTGGTGACTGGGACTAAGTCGTAACAAGGTAGCCGTAGGGGAACCTGCGGCTGGATCACCTCCTTTCTAAGGGAATATCAATTAGACGTCTCGGGAGAGCGATCTCCTGGGCGCAATTCGTCAACACAACCTCGTCCGCCTCGAGCGGAGAGACGCGCGGCAACGCGCGCCAAAGGCAACCAACTGTTCATTCTTCAGCGCCCCGGTTCACGCCGGGGCGCTGTTCTTTTTGCGAGTCGTTCGGAAACCGAGTGAACTGTTCATTCGGGGTGACGCGGGGCACGGGTACCTTTTCGTCATGGTCGAGCCGGTGTCGGAACCGGGGAGCGTCACCAGAGCCGTCAACGGCATCGGTGGCGGCGCGGCCGGTGCCGAGGACACGACCGTGGCCCGGATCCGCGCAGAGCTCGAGCGCATCGCGCGGTCGGGGCGGCAGGCGCTTGGGGGGGCCGTCCTCAGCACGGGCGATCTGGTGCACGAGGCGTACCTCAAGCTCTTCGGGCGGCCGGCGTCGCAGCCGTGGCAGAATCGGCGGCACTTCTACGGGTCGGCAGTGCGCGCGATGGAGCAGGTCCTGGTGGACGCGCTCCGCCGACGGGACGTCGAGCGTCGGCACGCCCATCAGGTTGCGCAGGTGCCCATCGTGCTGCCGACCGGCTTTCCCGAGTCGCAGGCCGGCGCCGCGATCGAGTCGCTCGTGGAGTTGGAGAGGATTGACCCTCTTGGCGCCGAGGTTGTGCGCCTGCGGGCCATCGCGGGGCTCAGCGCAGCACAGGTCGCAGCGATGCTGGGCTGCTCGCAGCGCACGTCAGAGCGCAAGTGGACTGTGGCGCGTGCATGGCTCCATGCGCGTATGTCATTGCGGATGGGCAGCCGTCCGCCTGAATGAACCCCACCGCAGACATCGCCCAAGATTCACCGGTCGCCTGGCGACGCGTCATGGACGCCGTGGAGGCGGCGCTTGAGATTGCCGCTGATGCTCGCATCCACTGGATGCGAGCGTCGTCTGGGCTGGCGCCTGCAGAGATGCGGATGGCGGAGGAGATGCTTGCCCATGCGGAGCGCATCGAGCGGCTCGATGCCTCAGGCGAAGCGTCGGATGTCATGCGCTTCATTCCCGAGCTGCTCGATGAGGTGCCGGCCGCGACCGGAGGTACGGGACGGCTCGCGCCCGGAGTGCAGCTCGGTCGCTTCACGGTGGTGCGACTGCTCGGGTCGGGCGGCATGGGCGAGGTCTACGAGTGCCGTGACGAGACGCTTGGCCAGGTCGTGGCGGTGAAGACACTGCCCGCACATGCAAGCTCGATGCGTGAGCGGCGGCTCGCGCGCGAGGCGGCAGCGATGGCGCGTCTCGACCACCCGAGCATCGCGCGGCTCGTGGACTGGGGAGTCGCATCGCACGATGGCGGCGAGATCGGCTACATCGCGATGGAGCTGGTCGAGGGCGAGTCGCTGCCTGATGCGTGCGCGAGAATCCGTGCGGGCGCGCCAGGCGACCCGTGGCCGGTCGTGCAGTTGCTGCTGCCGGTGGTCGACGCCGTGGCCCATGCGCACGCGCGCGGCGTGATTCACCGCGACATCAAGCCGTCCAACGTGATGGTGGACCGGAGCGGCCACGCGCGGCTGCTCGACTTCGGCGTGGCGCTGCTCGCAGACCGCGGCATCGAGGCCGCGAAGACGCTGACCGACGAGTTCGCGCGGCCAGGGACTCTCGCGTACATGAGTCCGGAGCAGGTGTCCGGCGCCGATTCCCGGGGCACCACTCGGTCGGACATCAGGGCGCTGGCGCTCGTGATGCTCGAATCGATCAATGGCGAGCGGGTGGTGAGGACCGAAGGGGTGGGGCTCGCGGAGGTCGTGGAGCAGGTGGCGCGTGGCGAGCCTCCACCGCCACGCACTGCGCGCAGCGGCCGGAACTCGGCGCTGGCGGCGGTGCTGCGCAAGGCGCTGAGGCAGGATCCGGCAGAGCGGTACCAGTCGGCAGCCGAGTTCGCGGAAGACCTGCGCCGTGTGCGCAGCGGCATGCCGCCGCTGGGCGTGCGGCTTCGTGGGTTCGATGCGGCGCGCGCAGCGCTCTGGAGGCACCGTCGTGCGGCGACCATCGCAGTCGTGTGTGTGGCAGCAGCGGGGGCGGCGGGCTCGATGGTGCTGTCGCAGTACCTCAGGGCCCGAGACGCCGAGACGCGCATCAAGACGATTGTCTCCGAGCTGATGGAGGGTTCCGCGCCGATGGTGATCGGGCTTCCAAAGCGGCTCGCGGCCGCCAACGAGAGCCTGAACGCACGCGTTGCCGCATCCGAGGCGGCGCTTGAGTACCTCGCGTGGCTTGAGCAGAGGTCTGCGGGCGATCCTCGCGCGGTGCTGCAGATTGCACGATCGCTTCGGCAGCTGGCGGTCATCACCGGGTCTGGTGGTGCCGGCAGCCGCGGCGAGACGGAGTCTGCCATCGAGATGCTGAAGCGGTCGATCGCGATGCTCGACACGCTCATCGCTGAGAGATCGACGGCCGAGTTGCTTGAGGAGCGGGCTCTCGCATGGTCCACGCTTGGGACGACTCTCCCTGGGGAGGAGCGCGCCGACGCCATGACGCGTGCGGCGACAGGCATCGGTGCCGCAGCGCGCATGCAGAAAGACCCGCAGGATCGGCAGCGCCTCCTGGTCGATGCCGCAATGCTGAGTGCCTACTCTGCGCGCGCCGCTGAGGACACGCCCGCACTCGAGCGTGCGGCGGCGCAGCTTCGGGAGCTTGCAGGACCCTCCGCGAGTGCGGCGATGCTGGCGCAGGTGGGGATGATTGACCGTCAGCTTGCAGATCAGATGCTCAACGAAGGAGATGTGCAGGGCGCGCTGCGGGCAGCGACCACGGCACGTGACACCATCCTGCAGTCGATCGCGGCCGGCGAGGATGGGTTCAGCAACCAGCGGCATCTTGCGTTCGTGGAGATGATGCTGGTCGGCCTGTCAGCGCAGGGCGATGGCCATGCGACAGGACCAGGTGCGATGGACCTTCTTGAGGCAGGCCTCGCGCGGTCGCGGCGACTGCTCGACGAGTTGCCCGCCGACAACTTCCGCCGCGTGTCCCACGCTGAGGCGGTTGCGGTCTTCGCGCAGCATGCCACGGCCATCGCGGAACATCAGGGTCCAGAGGCGGCCCTGCGGGCGCTCGCGCGCATCGCGGACGAGCGCGCTGCCTTGGATCGGATTCCCGACGGCACGGTGCCCCACAGGCGCGAGCCCGTGTACCAGCAGTCCATCGAGGCCAGCTGCCGTGCCCTGCGCGCGATTGCGGCGCGCTGAACCGATCCCGTTTCGGTCGTCGTTCATGTACGGCCCCGTAAGGCTGAGACCCGCTCACACCATGACGCGACGGCTCGCATAGCGCGCGATACGGGTTACCGTGTGCGCATGAGCAGCCCCGCCGAGGACATGTCCCGCCGCTCCTTCATCGCGCACACTGGTGCGGCCGCCGTCGCCGCCGCTTCGGGCGTGTCCGCCGCGCTGGCCGCCGCGTCGCGCATCCAGGAATCGCAGGCGGCAGGATCTGCCACTGCGGGCAGTGCGCCTGAGCCTTCACTTGGAGCTGGCGCCAGCGCCGGTTCGACGCCTCCACCGCCCTCGACAGGCCGGCTGAAGCACTCCGTATGCCGATGGTGCTACGGCAGCATGGGCCTCGAGCCGCTGTGCGTGGCTGCCAAGTCCATGGGCATCACCAGCGTGGAGCTGCTCGGCGAGCAGGACTTCCCCATCGTGGCCAAGCACGGACTCACATGCGCGGTGGCCGAGGGTCCCACCGGCATCGCCAAGGGACTCAACCGCATCGAGCATCATGATGCGATCGTGCGGCGCGCGGAGCCGATGCTCGCGGCAGCATCGGCTGCAGGCATCCCGATGATGATCGTGTTCTCGGGAAACCGCGAGGGCCTCTCCGATGCCGAGGGACTGCGCAACTGCGCGGCCGGCCTGAAGCGAGTGATGCCGATCGCCGAGGATCGCGGCGTCACGGTCGTGATGGAGCTCCTCAACAGCAAGGTCGACCACCGCGACTACCAGTGCGACCGCACGCGGTGGGGCGTCGACCTCGTGAAGGATGTGGGCAGCGACCGATTCAGGCTGCTCTACGACATCTACCACATGCAGATCATGGAAGGCGACGTGATCCGCACGATCAACGACAGCCTGTGGGCGATCGCGCACTTCCACACCGGAGGGGTGCCGGGCCGTGGGGAGATCGACTCGTCGCAGGAGCTGCAGTATCCGGCGATCTGCCGCGCGATCGCCGATGCGGGATACCGCGGGTGGATCGGGCAGGAGTTCATTCCGCGCCGCGATCCGATGGCGTCGCTGCGCGAGGCCGTGCAGCTCTGCACCGTGTGAACGGGAGACGTGAAGCCGCGCGTCATGGCGTCCACGGCCGGGTCAGGGCTCGCGACAGCGGTCGCTGCCAAAAAGGGCACCGGAGCCTCCCCACGAGGAGCTCACGGTGCCCGTTGCACAGAGGTGTCGGAAGCCGTCCCCACGTCGGGACCTCCTCAGCGGAGCGAGATCCGGAGCTGGCTGCGGCTCTTGCCGCAGGCAGCGCGTCCGTCACCGGAACGCACCGTATCCCACGAACGCCCGGGCGCAAGCCGGCGCCCTGAATTCGGGCCGCTTCCCATCACCTGAATTGCAAGTCGCGATCCCGAGCACGACCTCGCCGCGCGGTCCAGTACCGGCGGCTCAGTCGTATGCCGCAAAGATGCCGTTGCCCGCGCCCATACCGCCGAAGGCCCATGCGCCCCACGAGGAGCCGGCGATGCCGCCATATGCGCCCGGACCGCCGAGGTACTCAGGGGGCGCGCCCGGAACCTGGCCCGCTCCGCCCGAGCTGTTGTAGAAGTGCCAGTGGGCGTCCTGGGAGGTGTCCATGCTGCCCGCACCGAGCGCGCTCACGACGTGGTAGTGCCAGTTGGGCTGGGTGGTCTGGGGGTTCACGATGGGCGCTTGCGCATAGCCGGGCGCCTGCACCGCACCTGGGCCCATGACGTGGTAGTGCACCTCGGGGTTGCCGAGCGCGGCTGACTCGAGCGCCATCGCGCTGAGCTGGCCGCCCTTCTGGTTGAAGCCAACGCCTCGCGGGATTGCGCGTGCGGGTGCGGCCTTTGGCGGACCCGCGACCTGCACATCCGAGTCGCCCTCGGCGTCCGGCGGTCCGGGCACCTCCGCATCCGAGTCGGGCACGGAGCCGTCGCCAGATGCCTGCGCCGCACCCGAGGCACCCTCAGCCTGCGCGAGACCCTGCGCGGCGTTCTCGCCGACCGATTGGGGAGCCGCGGCCAGCGCCAGCGATGCCAGAGCCACAGTCGCGCCCGCCGCAAGGAAACGCATGTCAGCGAGCGTGCGGGTTGGGAATGGATGATGTTCGGTTGGGTTCACGTGAATCTCCAGAGGGGCCTGGCGTGCGGTGCGGCGGCAGTGGGCAAGGCAGCTGTCCAGGGGCGGATCCGGCGCTCAGCATCAGTGGGGGACGCCGTATCCTCGCCACTTCGCGTTCACCTGCGGGAAGTCTATCCCGACGCGTTCCGGCCCCGACTGCGAATTGCCGACCACACATCGAGAGCCCACATGACCACTGCCACCACGACCGCGCCTTCGAAGACCGTCAGCATCGACCAGCTGGCGATCAACACGATCCGAACCCTGTCCATGGATGCCGTGCAGAAGGCCGACTCGGGGCACCCTGGCACGCCGATGGCGCTCGCGCCGGTCGCCTACGCGCTGTGGCAGGACGAGCTGCGCTTCGACCCCGCTGACGCGCACTGGGCCAACCGCGACCGCTTCGTGCTCTCCAACGGGCACGCGTCGATGCTGCTCTATTCGATGATCCATCTCGCTGGTGTGCAGGCGCTCGACCACCATTCGGGCAAGCCGCTCGGGCGGCTCTCGGTGACGCTCGATGACATCAAGCGGTTCCGCCAGCTCGGGAGCATGTGCCCCGGGCATCCGGAGTCGCACCTCACGACGGGCGTTGAGACCACGACTGGTCCGCTTGGCCAGGGATGCGCAACGAGCGTCGGCATGGCGATGGCCTCGAGCTGGCTCGCCAACCGCTACAACAAGCCGGGCTTCGAGCTCTTCTCGTGGCACACGTGGGTGATCTGCGGCGACGGATGCCTGATGGAGGGCATCTCCGGGGAGGCGGCGTCGGTGGCGGGCCACCTCAAGCTGTCGAACCTCACGTGGATCTACGACAACAACCGCATCACGATCGAGGGCAGCACGTCGCTGGCGTACAGCGATGACGTCGCGACGCGCTTCAGGGGCTACGGGTGGAACGCGCTGCACGTGAGCGATGCGAACGACCAGGATGCGCTGAAGAAGGCGTTCGCGGCCGCGAAGGCGTGCACCGACCGGCCGACGATCATCATCGTCGACAGCCACATCGGATACGGCGCGCCGAAGAAGCAGGACACCGCGGCTGCGCACGGCGAGCCGCTGGGCGAGGACGAGATCAAGGCTGCCAAGCGCTTCTACGGATGGCCCGAGGATGCGCAGTTCCTGGTGCCCGACGGCGTGCGCGAGCGCTTCGCCGCTGGCGTGGGTGCGCGCGGCGCGAAGGCCAGCGCGCAGTGGCGCGCGCTCTTCGACGCGTATGCGGCGAAGTTCCCGGCAGAGGCCGCGGAGATCCGAATGATGCTCGCTGGCGAGCTGCCCAAGGACTGGGATGCGGACATGCCCGTGTTCAAGGCTGACGCGAAGGGTGTGGCGAGCCGCGCATCCGGCGGTCAGGTGCTCAATGCGGTCGCCAAGCGCATCCCGTGGATGGTGGGCGGCGCCGCGGACCTCGCGCCGAGCACGAAGACGCTGCTCACCTTCGACGGCGCGCGCAGCTACGGGCCAGCGGACCACGGAGGGCGCAACCTGCACTTCGGCATCCGCGAGCATGCCATGGGCGCCATCTGCAACGGCCTCGCGCTCTCGAAGCTGCGCGTGTACGGGTCGGGCTTCCTCATCTTCACCGACTACATGCGCGGGTCGATCCGGCTCAGCAGCATCATGCAGCTGCCGGTGACGTACATCTTCACGCACGACTCCATCGGGCTGGGCGAGGACGGACCGACGCACCAGCCGATCGAGCATGTGCCTGGCCTTCGTGCGCTGCCTGACGTGCTGGTGTTCAGGCCATGCGACGCGAACGAGGTCGCGGAGTGCTGGCGTTCGGTGATGGCGCATGGGCACATGACGTCGATCTTCGCGCTGTCGCGGCAGAACCTGCCGACGCTTGACCGCAGCGTGTGCGCGGCGGCATCCGGCGTGCTGCGCGGCGGGTACGTGCTGCTTGAGTCGGGCGGGAAGGACAGCGCGAAGCCGGACGTGATCCTCATCGGCACCGGCAGCGAGGGGCACCTCTGCCTTGCGGCGCATGCGGCGCTTGCGGCAGGCGGCGTGCGCGTGCGCACGGTGAGCATGCCATGCACGCAGCTGTTTGACCGCCAGGATGCGGCGTACCGTGAGAGCGTGCTGCCTCCGGCGGTGCGCGCGCGCGTGAGCGTTGAGATGGCGGCGACGTTCGGGTGGGAACGCTATGTGGGTCTTGACGGAGAGACGGTGGGCATGACGACCTTCGGTGCGTCGGCGCCCATCAAGGACCTGCTGCCGCACTTCGGGTTCACCACCGATGCGGTGGTCGCGCGCGCCAAGGCCACGATGGCCCGCTGTGGAGGCTCCAAGTGAAGGTCGCGTTTGCCTCGGACCATGCCGGGTTCGCGCTGAAGCAGGAAGTGGCCGAGCACGTGCGTAGCCTCGGTCATTAGATTGTGGACCTCGGCACGCACTCGACAGACCCTGTCGACTATCCCGACTACGCGGCGAAGATCGCGGAGGCGGTGCGGTCTGGGCAGGTCGAGCGCGGGATCCTCTTCTGCGGCAGCGGCATCGGCGCGAGCGTGGCCGCCAACAAGTTCCCCGGCGTGCGTGCCGGCAACTGCATGGACCACTACTCGGCGCACCAGGGCGTGGAGCACGACGCGATGAACGTGCTCGTGATGGGCGGCCGCGTCGTCGGGTCCAAGGTGGCGATGGAGATGGCCGAGGCCTTCCTGAAGGCGGCCTACACGGGCGAGCCGCGGCACGCCCGGCGCCTGTCCAAGGTGCAGGCGATCGAGGATCGCTTCATGAAGAAGGGGTGAGTGCCGCACTTCGGCGGGACCGGGGGCGATTGTGTTCGTACCCGTCCGGCGTGAGGTGGCGTGCGGAGGTGGTGCACCGGACCCTATCCTCCCGCCCATGCCACGAACCTCCATCGTCATGATCGCGTCCGCAGCGGCGGCGCTCGTCACATCGCTTGCCGTTGCGCTGCAGGGTCCGCAGATCCAGCCTGGCGTCGACTACAGCGCACTGCCGCCGGATCCTTCGGAGAAGGCGCAGAAGATCTCCGCGGCGAAGGTTGACCTGATGAAGGCACTCGAGCTGGCGCAGTCTGCGGGCGGCGGCACTGCGGCGCAGGCTGATGCGCGCGTCGGTGCCGACGGGACGATCACGTACGAGATCATCGTGCTTGGGCCCGGCATCACCAAGCGCGCGGTCGTCAACGGATCGACGGGTGCCGTGGTGGTGGCGAATGTCGACGCCGCTGGTGCCGTGAAGGCGGCGCTGGCGAAGGTTGACGGCATCGTGGAGAGCGTCGTGTCGGACTTCGCGGCCGATCCGCCGACGTGGGTGGTCAACGTGCTGGCCGGCGGGAAGTCCCACTCGGTCACCATCAGCGCCGTCGACGGCTCGGTAGTCTCGGACACCATGAATGGACGAATGCCAGGCATCGACGCGCAGGGTGAGTTGGTTGAGACCGGAAGCGGACTCTCCTACATCGACATCGTGGAGGGCACGGGCAAGCAGCCTGCGGGCCCGCAGTCGGTGGTGAAGGTGCACTACACCGGATACCTCGTGGATGGCAGCAAGTTCGACAGTTCCGTCGACCGCGGCCAGCCCATCGACTTCCCGCTCGGGCAGGTCATCAAGGGATGGACCGAGGGCGTCGGATCGATGAAGGTCGGCGGCAAGCGCAAGCTCATCATCCCCTACAAGCTCGCGTACGGCGAGCAGGGCAGGCCGCCGGTGATCCCCGCGCGCGCGATGCTTGTGTTCGACGTCGAGCTGATCGATGTGGTGCGCGACGGCCCCGCAGCGCCCGCGCCCTGACCCGGCTACGGGTTCTTGAAGGTGTCGTCGGCCATCTTGCCGATCTCGGCGTCGCGAGCCTGCATCTTGTCGCGCACGCGGACGGCGGCGTCGCGCGACTTGCCGAGCGCGGACTTGCTGCCGCCATCGGGAATCGTGTCAAAGGACTGCTGCCGGCTCTCGGTGGGCTGGGGAGCCTCCTCGGCCCGCTTCGTCTGGCCGCGGTTGACGCTGGGCTCGCAGCCGAAGGCTGCGGCGAGGGCCGCGGCCGCGATGGCGGCGGCAGATGCGGAAGTCCGGCGGATGGCGGTAGGGCGGTTGCGCATGGTATTAGGGTAGCCGCGGTTCTTGGTTGTCCACCACGATGTCAATGTCTTGCGTCATCCGTGCCTCGCCGGAGGCGACACTTGCGATACCGCCGGTCAAATGGAAGCGAATGTCGTGCCGCGAGAGGATCCCAAGCAGGCGGATAAGGGATTGGCGGAATGTCTCAGCGGGATACATGACGCAGCGCCCGCTCGATGAGTGATCTCGATGCAGGATCGGACCCATAGAGCCGAAGCGCCAGCTTGAGCTTTAGAGCGGGCGGGGGGAGCGGTCCTTCCTGGGAGATGATCTGTCGCTCGATGAGATCCCGTGCCCATACCGCAAGGGCGCACGCGCGCCCGACACGCTCTGGAATCGACAGCGCACTCTGCGCCTCAAGAAAACGTGCGTCGATGTCCCTCGGTAGGGAGGTCATGACCCGCAGCGTAGCCGCGGCGAAGGCCGGGGCCGCTGGAAATGCCGGATCAGCCGCCGAGCCGGTCGGGGTTGAGGCCGAGCAGGTCAGGCACCGTGAAGAGGCCGTCGCGCCGGATGACCTCGCCGTCGAAGCTGATCGTGCCGCCGCCGAACTCGGGGCGCTGGATGCAGACGAGGTCCCAGTGGATCTCGCTCTCGTTGCCGTTGTCGGTCTCCTCGTAGCAGCGGCCGGGCGTGAAGTGGAAGCTGCCCGCGATCTTCTCGTCGAAGAGGATGTCCTGCATTGGGTGCAGGATCTTCGGGTTGAAGCCGATCGCGAACTCGCCCACGTGGCGCGCGCCGGCGTCAGTGTCGAAGATGGCGTTGAGCGCGGCACTGTCGCCGTCGCAGGTGGCCTCGACGATGCGCCCCTTGCGGAACGTGAGCCGCACGTTCGAGAAGGACGCGCCGTTGTAGATCGTCGGCGCGTTGTAGTGCACGGTGCCCTCGACCGAGTCGCGCACGGGCGCGGTGAAGCACTCGCCATCGGGGATGTTGCGGTCGCCGGTGCAGGGCACGACGCCGATGCCCTTGATGCTGAAGGTGAGGTCGGTGTCGCCGGGGCCGGTGATGCGGACCTGGTCGGCGCGGCGCATGCGATCGGCGAGCGGCTCGACCGCGCGCGCCATCGCCGCGTAGTCGACGCAGCACACGTCGAAGTAGAAGTCCTCGAAGTCGCGCGTGGAGCGGCGCGCCAGCTGCGCCATGCTCGGAGTCGGCCAGCGCAGCACGACCCACTTGGTGTGGTTGACGCGCCGCTCGAAATGCACTGGCTTCTGGTAGGTGCGCGCGACGAGGCGCATCTGCTCGTCGGGGACGCCGGCCATCTCGTTGGCGTTGGCCGCACCGCGGATGCCGACATAGGCGTGCATGCGCGACATGCGGTGCAGGTCGCAGTCGGCCCACGTCGCGAGGCCCTCGGCTGCGGAGGACTCGTTGAGGGCACGCATGACGCGCATCGAGCGGATCGCCACATGCGGGTGCGCGCCGGCGCGCCGCGCCTCCTCGACGCAGGCGATGACGATGTCCTCGGGCGCGTCGAAGGCCTCGATGAGCACATGCTCCCCGGGCTTGAGCGACGTCGAGTGGCCGACGATGACCTTGGCCAGCCGGGCGATGCGCGGATCAGGCATGCGCGGATGGTACGAGCGCGGCAAGCCTCTCGGGCGTGAGCTCGCCGAGGGAATCGACGACGAGGTCGGCAGCGGCAAGTTCGGTGTGCGTGTGCCCCTCGGAGCAGAGCGCGACGCACCGCATGCCTGCCCGGTGTGCGGCCTCGATGCCAGGCGCCGCGTCCTCGATGACGACGCACGCCGAAGGCTGCATGCGCAGGCGCTCGGCGGCGAGCAGGAACACGTCCGGATCTGGCTTCCCGCGCGTCACGCAGGCGCCGGTGACGACCGCATCGAAGAGGTCGGCGCAGCCGAGCCCGTGCAGGTGCGCATCCACATTGGTGGGCGGTGCGCTCGAGCCGATCGCGAGGCGCCACCGGGCATCGCGCAGCGCTTGAAGGAGACTGTGCGCACCAGGCATCGCGGGGAAGCTCGCGGCGAGCATCGCGCGGAACTCCTCCTCCTTGCGCTCGGCGAGCTCGTGGATGCGGCCTGCGGCGGGCGGCTCACGCAGCGCGCGCTCGTGCAGGGCGGCGATGATGGGCTCGTTGCGGCGGCCGAAGTGCTCGAGGAAGAAGGCGCGCGACATCGGCAGCCCGAGCGTGTGCGCCAGGTTGGCCCACGCGCGCTCGTGCAGCGCGCACGTGTCGACGAGCGTGCCGTCGAGGTCGAAGATTGCGCCGAGTGCGCTCATCGGCTCGCCTCCGCGATCTCGCGACGCATCAGCGCCACCGCATCGCGGATCGTGGCTGCGGCGCGCTCGATGTCGTCGCGCGTGACATCGAGGTGCGTGACCGCGCGCACGCGGCGCGTGCCCATCGCGATGAGGTGGACGCCGTGGCGGGTGAGCGCCTCGCAGAAGGGGCGCGCCTCGGGCATGCCCGAGCGCAGCGTGAAGAAGACCATGTTGGTGGCGATGGGCTGCGGCGGCGGATCGACGTCGATGCCCTCCGCACCATGCAGCAGCCGCGCAAGCAGCGATGCGTTGGCGTGGTCATCGGCCAGCCGCGCCACATGGTGGTCAAGCGCATGGATCGCGGCCGCCGCGAGCAGCCCGGACTGTCGCATCCCGCCCCCGAGCATCTTGCGGAACCTCCGTGCGCGCGCGATGAGCGGGGCGGGGCCCGCGAGCGCGCTACCCACAGGTGCGCCGAGACCCTTGGAGAAGCACACGCTGACCGTGTCGGCGTGGGCGGCCACCTCCCGCGGCGCGTAGCCCGCGGCGACACATGCGTTCCACAGCCGCGCGCCGTCAATGTGCACCGCGAGGCTGCGTTCGCGCGCGGCAGCGGCCACATCGGCAAGCTGTGCGAGAGGCCACACGGTGCCGCCTCCACGGTTGTGGGTGTTTTCCATCACCACAAGCCGTGGGGCAGGCGCGTGGATGTCCGCGTGGCGGATCGCGCCGCGCAGCGTGGGTGCGTCAAAGAGCCCGCCCGGGCCATCAAGCGGGTTGATCGCGCATCCCGAGATGGCGGCAGGCGCAGCGGTCTCGTAGTGCACGATGTGGCTGTCGCGGTGCGCGTAGATCTCGTCGCCATGCTGGCAGTGGCACCGGATCGCGAGCTGGTTCGCCATCGTGCCGCTGGGCGTGAAGAGCGCCGCCTCGGTGCCGAGCAGCTCGGCCACCTTGGCCTCGAGCGCCTGCACCGTGGGCTCGTCCCCGAGCACGTCGTCACCGAGCGGTGCGGCCATCATCGCCGCACGCATCGCATCGGTCGGTCGAGTGACGGTGTCGCTGCGGAGGTCGATCGCGCGCATGGGTCGCTGATGCTACGGAGCCGCTGCGTGGCATCGTCCGCCGCTGGCGCATCGCCTGACTGGGGCATGCGCCTGATGCACGCGGACGCAGGCGCTCCCGCACCGCCTGCAGGGGTTCACCAGCCGCCGTCGGGCGGGTCGCGGCCCGCGAGCGTGAGCCACGTGACCCGCTCGATGAGCCACGAGCCGTCGCTGGCGCGGCGCACCTCAAATCGCCACCGCGTGGGCACCATGCCGTAGCTGGATGCGGTCACGGTGCGGAATCCCACCTCGACCACCCCGAGGTCGGCCGCCTCCGTCGTCGCCTCGAGCGAGACCTCCTCGTTGGACTCGATGCGGTGCCGGCTCCCGAGCGCATCCAGCGCGGCATCGATGCGCTCGCGGCCGATCCCTGGGCGCTCGCGCGAGCGCATGTGCCATGAGGCGTCGGGCGCGAAGTGCCCCTGCGCTGCGGCGATGTCGCCAGCTTCGGCGGCGGCCACGAGGCCGCGCACGCACTGGGTCGCCATCAATGCGGGCGTCGGCACGAACCGTGCGATAAGGGCCACGCCGAGTGCCGCCACGCCGCAGCCCGCGCTCGCCACCAGCCACCGCCACCGTCCGGCCTGCACACCCATCCAGGCGAGCACCAGGCCTGTGGCGCACAGCAGCGTGATCCACGTCCACGGCCTGTCTGCGATGGGCTGGAGGAGCTCGCTCACGGGCATCAGGCTAGGCGTGCCCCTTCGCGCTGCCTAGGATCTGGACCGATGGCCGAGACAGTCTGCGTGAACTTCTCAGAGCCCATCGCGCTCTTCCCGTTGCCTGGGGTGGTGCTGATGCCGCATGCGGCGCTGCCGCTGCACATCTTCGAGCCGCGGTACAGGCAGATGGTCGAGCATGCGCTGCGTGACGATGGCGGCACGCGCCAGTTTGCGATGGCGACGCTGGCCACGGCGCCGCGCGACACAGGTCGCCCTCCGCGTGTGCGTGACGTCGTGTGCATCGGCCACATTGCGGAGCACCAGCGCTACCCGGATGGCCGCTTCGACCTCATCCTGCGCGGGCTGTGCCGGGCGCGCATCCTCGAACTCCAGGAGCCCGATGGCGACCGGCTCTACAGGCAGGCGATGCTCGGGCCGCTCGAGATGCCGGACGATGCGGCAACCGGCCTCGCGGGCGCGCGCAGGGAGCTGCGCAGCCTGCTTGCAGGTCCGCGGCTCCAGCGGCTCCAGAGCGCGCGCGTCGTGCTGCCATGGCTCGAGCGCGACGACCTTCCCTCTCGAGTGGCGATCGAGCTCGTCGCGTATGCGATGGTCAAGGACGAGGAGGCTCGCTACGCCATCCTCAGCGAGGGCGACGCGAACCGCCGGGCCGGGCTCGTGTGGCGCGAGCTCAAGAGGGTGGACCGGCTGCTCGCGCTGGCGGACCGCCAGGGCTCGCGCGAGTGGCCCAAGGGATTGAGCTGGAACTGATGCCAACGCGACATTGGCTGTGCAAGAGCGAGCCGGACGTCTACTCGATCGATGACCTCGAGCGGGACGGGTCGACCGGATGGGATGGCGTGCGCAACTACCAGGCGCGCAACTTCATGCGCGACTCGATGCGGCCCGGAGACCGCGTGCTCTTCTGGCACTCCAATGCGGATCCCGCCGGAGTGGCTGGGGTCGCCAAGGTTGCCGGGAAGCCCAGGCCCGATCCATCGCAGTTCGACCGGCGCAGCCCGTACTTCGACCCGGGCAGCGATCCGGACGACCCCACGTGGATGATGGTGGATGTGGCTTTCGTGAGCCGCTTCCGCGAGGTGATCCCGCTTGACCGGCTTCGCGCAGAGCCCGCACTGGCGGGGATGCTGGCGCTCAAGCGCGGCAACCGGCTCAGCGTCACGCCCGTCACGCCTGAGGAGTTCGAGGCCGTGATGCGGATGTCGCGCGAGCGCAAGCGGGTATAACACGACGCGGAGGTCCCTCCCATGGGCTTAGGAATTGTCGCGCTGGTGATCCTGGGTGTCCTTGTGCTCATCGTCCTCGGTATCGGAGGATGGGTGATCGGTCTCTACAACTCTCTGGTCAGGCTCAAGGTGGCCACCGAGAGCGCATTCAGCGGCATCGATGTGCAGCTGAAGCGCCGGCACGACCTGATCCCGAACCTTGTCGAGACCGTCAAGGGCTACGCGACCCACGAGAAGGGGACCTTCGAGGCCGTCACGCAGGCGCGCGCTGCGGCGATGGGCGCACGCAGCGTGGACGAGAAGATCGCCGCAGAGGGCATGCTCTCTGGTGCGCTCGGCCGGCTGATGGCCGTGGCTGAGGCGTACCCGCAGCTGCGCGCGAACGAGAACTTCATGCAGCTCCAGGGGCAGCTGACGGACATCGAGAATCGCATCTCCGCGGCGCGCGGGGGCTACAACGGTTCCGCCGAAGGCTTCAACGCGACCCTGCAGCAGTTCCCCACCAACATCATCGGTGGCATCTTCGGGTTCCGTGCCTTCGAGTTCTTCCGCGTCGACGACGGCGAGCGTGCCGTCCCGCAGGTGAAGTTCTAGACCAGCCTGCGCGGCACGGATGGCCAAGGAACGCATCGTCACCGCAACGGCCCGCCCATCCGAGGAGGATGAGCCTGTCGTCTCGACGCTGCGCCCCCAGCGGCTTGCGGACTACGTTGGACAGTCTGCGCTGAAGGAGCGGCTAGGCATCGCGCTTGAGGCATCTCGCCTGCGAGGCGCGCCTGCGGAGCACCTGCTGCTGCACGGGCCGCCCGGCCTGGGCAAGACGACTCTGGCGCATGTGGTGGCGAACGAGCTCGGCACGCGCGCGTACGTGACCAGCGGGCCTGCGCTCACCAAGGCGGGAGACCTCGTAGGCACGCTGACGCGCATGCAGGAGCGTGACGTGCTCTTCATCGACGAGATCCACCGGCTTCCGGCATCGGTCGAGGAGTACATCTATCCCGCGATGGAGGACTGCCGCATCGACTTCACGGTCGACAGCGGCATGCACGCCAAGGTCGTGACGATCCAGCTCAAGCCGTTCACGCTGATCGGCGCCACGACGCGGCCGGGTCTCCTGACGCAGGCGCTGCGCACGCGGTTCGGCATCGTGCACCACCTGGGCTTCTACCCGGTCGCCGACCTTCTGCGCATCCTCGACCGGGCCAGCGGGGTGCTCGGCTGCGAGTCACCGTCGGAGCAGTCGCTCCGCATGATCGCAGAGCGCAGCCGCGGCACGCCGCGCGTGGCGCTGCGCCTGCTGCGGCGCGCGCACGACTTTGCGGTCGTGCGCGCCAAGGGCGTGCTCGACCGCGCCGCGGTCGAGGGCGCACTCGAGCTTGAGGGCGTGGATGCGCTTGGCCTCGACGACCTCGACCGGTCCTACCTGCGCGCGCTCGGCACGACGTACGAGGGCGGGCCAGTTGGCGTCGAGGCGCTTGCCGCGACGCTCGGCGAGGACGCAGGCACGCTCGAGGATGTGGTGGAGCCCTACCTGCTGCAGGCCGGGTTTCTCGCGCGCACGCGACAGGGCCGGCGCATCACGCGCGCGGGCGCCGCGCACATGGGGCTCGCGTGGCGCGAGCGCGAGTCCGACGCGGACACGGGCGAGCAGCTCTTCCGCGCATCGTGACGCTGCGGCGCACATGCGCCGCGCGCGCATCACCCGATCTCAGAAGACGTCAGCGACTCCAGGAAGCCCCGGGGTGCCCTCGGGCTGGTTGGGGTCGTAGGACGCGCCGAACCCGCGCCCTCCGACATTGATGTTCACGAAGAAGATCGCCTGGTCAACGATCTGGTTGTACGACGCGCCCACGGACAGCAGGAAGTCGGGGAAGTTGCGCGTGAGGGTGCCGGAGATCGCGCGCATGTTCTTGGCGACAAGGTCGTACTGCGGCGTGACCGCGAGCGTGTACGCCTTCGAGATCTGGTAGTTCGCGCCGAACTGCAGGAGCTCGTCGGCCGGGTAGCGGCCTGAGGGGTCGAAGGTGTTCACGTAGCGGTACTCGGCGTACACCGTGACGTCAGGCGACTGGCGCACCGACATGCCGAGCGTGCCGCGCCCGAGGTTCTCGAGGCCGAAGCTGTTGATGCTGTTGCCGCGGCCGTCCTGGAAGAGGTAGGTGCCGCTGCCGTAGGCCGCGACGGCGTCGGAAAGCTGCCACTTGAGGTTGACGAAGAGGTGGTCGCCCCACTGCGAGAGCTCGGGTCGCCACTCGTAGAAGGCGGGGTTCGGCGACTGCGCGTAGCGGAGGCCGAAGGGGTCGGCCGCCGTGAAGGAGCGCTGCAGGGTGTTGCCCTGGTTGTCGAAGGACGCGCCGACGTCGAGCACCACCCAGTCGACGCTGCGCCAGTTTCCGGGGCCGCCGCGCATCGTCTGCAGCTTCTGCGTCACGGCCACCATGGCCGCGACCGCGCCGCTCTGGCCCTCGATGTCCTGGTCATAGATGGGGGTGTCGAGCACGCTGTTGGAGTCCCATCCGCCCCAGAGGATCGCGCGCGGCTGGATCACGTGACGCAGCCGGTTGATGTCGAAGATGTCGCTGCGCACGGAGTCGTAGTTGGGGGTGAACTCAGTGGCGAGGCGGGCGCCGCCGCCGGCGAGCGCGCGCCACTTCTCCGCCTCGGTGGAGTAGAGCGCGAAGCTGTCGCCCATGTAGGCCGCGCCGCTGACATGGCCGAAGGGCGTGATCTTGAGCCGCTCCCACATGAACGGGTAGGCCAGCTCCTGGCGCGTCCACGCGCGGCCGCGGTAGCTGTCGTCGTAGCCGGCGGCCGTGTACGCCGACTTGATGTTCTGGTTGCCGCCGAAGGCCGGATCCTGCGAGAACGCGCGCGGCTGGATGCCGAGCGAGTTGGGCGACCCGCTCGTCACCTGCAGGTTCATGATGCTGCCGCTCCACTCCTGCGTCCAGCTCAGCGAGTCGCCGAAGAGCGAGTCGCCGAGGCGTCGGTAGGCGATCTCGGGCATCTTGTCCACGTAGTAGGGACGCGACGCCATCATGTAGCCGTTGCTGATGAAGTTCTGGGGGTTGAACTTGCCGAGGATCGAGAAGGAGGAGTTGCCCGACTGCGACCTCAGGAATGCGCTCGTCTCGTACTCGCGCCGGTTGAGGTAGTCCTCCCAGCGGAAGGTGCTGATGTAGTTCTGGTCGGAGATGACGGAGATCTGCGTCTGGATCGTCATGTCCGACGTGAGGTAGCCCATCCAGTCTCCCACGAGCGCGCCGCGCCACTCAGGCTGGTCCGTGACCGTGCCGCCGGCGACGGTCTGCTCCTCGTTGCCGAAGTCGTAGAGGCCAATCGCCGACAGCTCGCCGTTGCCTCCGAGCGCAGTGCCGCGGACGCGCGCGCCGCCGCCCACGCCGTTCTTGCTGTAGGCCTCCTGGATGAGCTCGATGTCGGTGCCGCCGGGGCGCTCCCAGCCGAGCAGCGAGAAGAGGTCCCAGCGCGACTCGATCTCCACGCCGCGGAAGTCGTTGAAGCCTGCGGCCATGCTGCGCAGCGGGATGTCCTGGGGCGATCCCTTGAGGTAGGGCCACCACAGGAACGGCAGGTCGCCCGCGCGTGCCGTGATGTGCGTCGCCTCGACCACCGAGCCCTTGGCGTCGCCGGGGGACTGCGTGATCGTCACGCGCTCCGCGCCAATGGACAGGTGCGGCGTGAAGAACTCGCTCATCGAGACCCGCGCGCGCTCCGCGACGAAGTCGTCCTTGGCCACCTGCCGCAGCTCGGCGGCGCGCGCATAC
>VERO01000194.1 GCA_018882625.1 Phycisphaerales bacterium
ATCGGCGTGGACTACCCCGCGCCCATCGTCGATCATGCCACGGCCTACTCGCACGCGAAGGCTGCGATCTTCGCTCGGCGCGGAGCAGCCGCCACGCGCGCGGAGTCACGCCGTGTCTTCGTTGCCCATGGCAGCCGCAAGCGTTCCGCCGGACAGCGAGGCCGCTGAGCCGGCCGCTGCGCCTCGCCATAGCCTGCGCGCGTGAGCGATCGCGCGCGACTCATCCGAACGGCCTGGCTTGCGGTGGCCCTGCTCTGGCCAGTGGCGCTGCTCAACTACCTCGACCGGCAGATGCTGGCATCGATGAAGTTCTCGGTGATGGGCGACATCGCGTCGATCGAGACCGACGCCAACTGGGGCTTCATGCTCGGTCAGTTCAAGTGGGTGTATGCGTTCCTGAGCCCGCTCGGTGGGCTCGTCGCGGATCGGTTCGGCCGCAAGCGCACCATCGTGGCCAGTCTGGCCGCATGGAGCGCGGTGACGTACCTGACCGGCAATGCCACCACGTATCCGGAGCTGCTCTGGACGCGCACGCTGATGGGATTCAGCGAGGCCTTCTACATCCCCGCGGCGTTGGCGCTCATCACGGATCTTCATGCGCCCCAGACGCGCTCGCGCGCGGTCGGCACGCACCAGATGGCGATCTACGTGGGCGTGATGCTCGGCGGATTCGGCGGATACGTCGCCGATTCGCCCGACCTCGGCTGGCGATTCGCGTTCCACGTTGCGGGCGCGGTCGGCGTGCTGTATGCGCTCCCGCTCGCGTTCATGCTCCGCGAGCCCGCACGGGCGCTTTCCGGCGCCGACACTGCAGCCCCGGGGGCAGGCACGCGCGATACGACTTCGCCGGCCACCGCAGTTGCCTCTGGCGACCCACCGGCGCGCCAAGGCGCGCTCGCGGATTTGCGCGAGCTGCTCACGAGCCCGCCATTCCTGCTGCTGGTGGCGTGCTTCACGCTGCCTGCGCTCGCCGGCTGGATCGTGCGCGACTGGATGCCCGCGATCCTCAAGGAGCAGTTCGGCATCGGGCAGGGCGCTGCAGGCGTATCCGCGTCGCTGTGGTGGAACATTGCCGCGATCGTGGGCGTGATGCTTGGCGGATGGCTGGCCGACCGATGGTCGCGCGTCAGCGACCGCGGACGCGTGCTGACCGGCGCGCTCGGCATCGCGCTCATCGTGCCTGCGATGTTCGGCGTGGGCAATGCGGGCAGCCTGCTGGTCGCCGTGCTGTTCCTGATGCTGTTCGGGCTCGGCTGGGGGCTCTTCGACTGCAACAACATGCCGATCCTGTGCCAGATCGCGCGGCCGCAGCTGCGCGCCACCGGCTACGGGCTCATGAACTTCGTGAGCATCGGCTGCGGCGGGCTCGCCGACTGGGGATTCGGCGTCATGCGGGATGCGAAGCTGCCGCTCAACGGCATCTTCGCGATCTTCGCGTCACTGGCCCTGGTGGCGGTCGGCCTGATGCTGTGCATCCGGCCTCGTACGCGGTGAGCTCAGCGGCACGGTATCGAGCGTGCTGCCGTCGTCTGCGACGGCGCGCATCGTGGCGGTGCCGTCGGAGCGCAGCTCGATGTCCCACAGGGGACGCGTCGGCGACGCCTTCGCGAGCCACCACCCCTGCTCAGGCGAAGGCACCGTGCGCGTCTCCACGCCCCATGCCCCGTCGCCGAGGTAGAGGATTCCGTTGTCGTCATCGCGCGCGTGCCGCCGCAGCCGGTGCGTGCGCTTGAAGTTGTGGTGGTCGTGCTCGAGAGCCACCGTGACGCCATAGCGCTCGAAGTGCGGGACCCACGCCTCGCGGATCGCCACCGAGCGCGGATTGTCGATGGAGAGACCGCCCTCCGGTGCCTTTGCCGTGCCGTACGCGGGGTAGTGGTAGCACGCGATCAGGAACTGCGACGCGGTGCGCGCCGCAAGCGCGGACTCGAGCCACTGCGCCTGTGCGCCGCCGATCTCGGTCGTATGCCCGCTGTCGAGCATGACGACCGAGAGGTAGCGGCCAAAGTCGAGCGCGTAGTGCGGGCGCCCCTCGGGCAGCGTGAAGAGCCCGTAGAAGTACGGCGCATCAGCGGGGATGCGGCCGCCGTAGCCCCCACGCACCTCATGGTTGCCGATGCCAACCACCATCGGGATCAGGCGCCGATCCTCGGCCACGCAGATCCGCATCCATGACTCGAGCCAGTCGATGACGCGCGCGCCACGGACGCCGTCCTCGTAGGCGAGGTCACCGCCGAGGATGGCGAAGTCGGGCTGGATCTGCGCAGCCTGCGCGTTCATCGCATCCACCATGGCGCGCGTGTGCATCATGTCGCCGCCCGCCACGATGCGCAGCGGCCGCGTCGGAGTGAGCGCCGCAGGCATGGTGCGGAACCGCCACGTCGAGGACTCGATCGCCTTGGCCGCCTTCTCGTCGGCGGGCGCTGCCGGTGCAGGACCGATCCCGAACTCGTACATCGTGTCGGGCCGCAGTCCGGCGAGCTCGACCCAGCGTCGCTGCAGCGAGGATGGCTCGACGGCTACGCGCGAGGCGTCCGCGACGGACCAGGCGCTGTCGCCTACGCGTCGCCAGTGCAGCGACGAGGGGCTGTCCGGATAGAGGTCCACCCAGTTGACGGTCATCGTGGTGGTCGGGTCCTTCGACCACGTGAGGTACAGGCCCACGAGATCGGGCACACCGCTGAGTGGGGGCTGCCATGGCACACGCGAAGCCTGGGGGGCGGCGGCCAGCCCGACCAGCACCGCCGCGCAGAGGGCGAGCGCCGCGATGACGCGATGCAATGCGCTCATCCACCGCATCGCGTCATCCTGAACTCAAGGACCTGCGCGGGCGCTGGTTCTGGCTTCGCGGGATCTGCAGGTCCCTTCGGCGGCGTCGACTCGACCTTCAGGTGCAGCGTGTCGGCATCGAGCCGGCGGTAGGTGATGCGCGCAAGATCCGCCGAGTGCGCCTCCTCGGGCGTGCCCGCGGGCTCGAACACGACGTGCGAGTCGCTCGACTCGACCATGCGCAGCACCATGGGCTTCGCCCGACGCGGATCGGTGTCGAAATCGGCATGCACGTGGATCTGGCGCAGCACCACGCGTCCCTCCTCCGCCACGATCTGCGTGAACTCGTAGAACGGGTTGTAGCCGTTGCCGAGCACGCGGCGGAACACCGCCACCATCGCGTTGCCCCTCGGCTCGGTCCACTGCTCCTGGATCATCGCGCCCTTGGGCTGCGACAGGCACCACGAGCCAGCGAGGAATCGGAGGGCCCGCAGGCGCGCATCGGTCTCGGGCTGCGACGGCGCGGCGCCCGGACCAACGGCGGGAGCCACGGCCTGCGCGGCGGGCGACTGCGCCGCAGGTTCGGTGGCACGCGATGCGGACGCGGCCATGAGGGTTGCGATGACGAGCAAGGCAGTGTGCATGGATGGAAGGCTAGCCTGCGTCCATGCTGTGGACCACGCTCATGTGTGGCGCTCGCTCAGAACGCGAAGACCCCACCTGCGGCCAACGCTCCCGACGCGCCTGCACCCGCGCTCGCGGCTGCTCCGGTCCCAAGCGTCGATGCCGCCGCGCCCGTCGATGCACCCGGCCTCCACAATGTGGTGGCGTTCGGTCGCGACGTGCTGTCTGGATCGATGCCTGAGGGCGATGCGGGATTCGACTCCCTCAAGGCATGGGGCGTGCAGACGATCATCTCGGTGGATGGCGCCGTGCCCGACCTGGCGCGCGCGAAGTCGCGCGGCCTCCGCTACGTGCACCTGCCCATCGGCTACCACGGCTTCGATGACGCGCGCAAGCTCGAGCTATCGCGCGCCGTGCGCGATCTGCCCCGACCGGTCTACATCCACTGCCATCATGGGAAGCACCGCAGCGCAGGCGCCGCAGGCACGGTCACGGTGACCCTCGGCTGGCTCACGCCCGATCAGGCTGTCGCGCGCATGAAGGTCGCTGGCGCATCGCCGAGCTACACCGGCCTCTACCGCTGCACGACCGAGGCGGTCAAGGTCGCAGATGCTGCGCTCGACGCGGCGGATGCAGGGTTCCCTGAGGTGTCGCGCCCGGCCGGCCTCGTGAAAGGCATGGTCGCCATCGACCTCACATGGGACAACCTGAAGGCGGTGCAGAAGGCGGGATGGACTGTGCCGCCTGACCATCCTGATCTCGTGCCCGCGGCGGAGGCGGGACGGCTCGCGGACACGCTGCGCCTGCTCCGCGATGACGAGGCGGTCAAGGCAAGGCCCGTAGAGTTCCAGGCGCTGATGGCCCGCAATGCCGACCAGGCGCAGGCGCTCGAGGACCTGCTTGCGAAGCTTGCAGCGGGCGCGCGCCCATCCGCCGAGGACGCCGAGCGCATGAGCGCCATCGCCTCGCAGATCACAGCGACCTGCAAGGCGTGCCACAGCGCCTACCGCGACTAGTCGACCGCTCGCTCGCGCCCCACCCCAACCGTCACGCGCGACGCATCAGGCGTCGCGCATGCTGCTCAGGGACAATCGCCCCACCCCGACAGGATCACGGTCAGGTCAAGTCCGTCCACGACGCTGTCGCTGTTGAAGTCGGCGCTGCACGCCGAGCTGCACGGCCCCCATCCGGCGAGCAGCGCGGTGAGGTCGAGGCCGTCGACCATGCCGTCGCTGTTGAGGTCGGGAACGCACGCGGGCGCCCCTGACCGCAGGTCGAGCACGAATGGCGACTGGCCGCCGTCTGCTGTTCGGATGGCATGCCCGACGATAGTCAGCCCGTCGTCGGTCATCTCGAAGCCGCGGAGGAACCACTCCTCGGGGAGCGATACGCCATGCTCTTGCGCCCAGGTGGCGATCGGCACGTAGCCGCGGCCCGCGATCCACATGTGGATGCCGCTCTGGAAGTTCGTCAGCAGCATGGTGC
>VERO01000195.1 GCA_018882625.1 Phycisphaerales bacterium
CACTGCGCACGCCACAGCCGCGGCCAGCAGCACAGGACGGTCGGGCAGCCTTCGCCCGCACGCGCGAAGGCGCATGTCGATGCAACCCGCCACTGACCACATCAGCGCAAGCCACGCGAGCACCGCCATGACAGATGCCGCAAGCAGGAGCGCGGGCACCGCACGGACCATCGCGCCCGTCGCGGATCCCGGCGGGGACTGGTACTCCGCGAGCGGGAGCAGCACAGCGCTCACGATCGCCACGAACCACGCGATGCGCAGAGTGCGCCTGCTCGCCTTCATCCACGGCGCACCGATGATCGCACCCACCCGTCCCACGAAGCCCACCACTGCCCCGATCGCGAAGAGCAGCGAGAGCGCGGCGATCGCCTCGGCAGGTCCCCTGATATCGCGAGGCAGACCCCACGCGGGAATCCATGCGATGGCGGAAGCCACGCCGCAGGCTGCGGATGCCAGCACGCCCATCAGGGACAGGCGACTCACCCAGCGCAGCGACTGTATCTGCGGCGCGAGGCGCGATGCGGACCGCACGATCCAGGAGCCGATCAGGAGCGACACCGAAAGCGCGCCGCCACTCATCAGCGCCACTGCCTGGTTCATCGGCGGGCGCAGCGGATGCGCGGGATCGATGGCCTCTCCGAACCTTCCAGGCACGCCCACCGCGAGGCACAGTGCCATGATCGCGACAACCGCAAGTGGCGTCGCGGCTGCCGCAAGCACGCCAGCGCCACGCGCCATGCTGCGTGCCCACTCAGGCATCGCCTCCACGATCCGCTCAGGCCTGCAGTCCGATGGAATCAGCCCGCACTCGACGCACGGCACATCGTCGGCGGCCAGCATCCGGGGATGTCCGCACGCGCGGCACTGCACGGTGGCACGGTATCGTGCCGACCCCATGGCAACCGTCTCGATGGACGACCTCGTCGCCCTCTGCCGCCGGCGCGGCTTCATCTTCCAGTCATCCGAGATCTACGGCGGAATCAACGGATTCTGGGACTACGGCCCGCTCGGGACGCTGCTCAAGCGCAACCTCAAGCAGGCATGGTGGAACGACATGGTCGAGCGCGAGCTCGTGGGACCCGATGGCCAGCCCGTGGACATCGTCGGCGTCGACTGCACCATCATCATGAACCCCAAGGTGTGGGAGGCTTCGGGCCACGTGGGCGGCTTCAACGACCCGATGGTGGACTGCAAGGAGTCGAAGGCCCGCTACCGCGCCGACCACCTGATGTGCCTCGGGCTCAAGGGCGACAAGGTCGGCCAGATCTTCGCCTACGTCGAGTCTGATGACACCAGCCTGGCGCAGGCGCGCAGGAAGCTCGAGAAGTACATCAAGCGCGAGCTCGCCGACGGCGACATCGACCGGTGCGCGTTCACGGCCCTGTCCGCAGGGGAGCGCGCGATCACCGTAGGTCCTGACGCCAAGACGCCAGGCACGCTCACCGAGCCACGCCAGTTCAACCTGATGTTCAAGACGAACGTCGGCGCCGTCGAGGATCCCACGAACATCGCCTACCTGCGCCCTGAGACTGCTCAAGGCATCTTCGCGAACTTCGACAATGTGCTCAACAGCACGCGCGTGCGCGTGCCCTTCGGCATCGCGCAAGTCGGCAAGGCGTTCCGCAACGAGGTCACCCCCCGCAACTTCACCTTCCGCAGCCGCGAGTTCGAGCAGATGGAGATCGAGTTCTTCATCCGTCCCGACAGCGCAGCCGAGTGGTACGCATGGTGGCGCGACAGCCGGTTCAGGTGGTGGCAGTCGATCGGCCTCTCGAGCGGCAACCTCCAGCTGCGCGAGCACGCGTCCGACGAGCTCGCGCACTACGCGAAGGCCGGAGCCGGCACCAGCGACATCGAGTACCGCTTCCCGTTCACGGCGCCTGGCTTCGGCGAGCTCGAGGGCGTCGCGCACCGCAGCGACTTCGACCTGCGCCAGCACGCGACGCACTGCGGCAAGGGCGACAAGATGCGCTACTTCGACCAGGAGCGCAACGAGCGGTACTTTCCCCACGTCATCGAGCCGTCGGCAGGCGCCGATCGCGGCACGCTCGCGCTCCTGTGCGAGGCCTACACGCCGGATCCCGCGCGCCCCTCAGGCGTCGTGATGAGGTTCCACCCGCGCATGGCGCCCGTCAAGGCGGGCGTGTTCCCGCTCGTCAACAAGGACGGCATGCCGGAGGTTGCCGAGCGCCTCTACCGCGACCTGCGCAAGAGGCACGTGGTCGAGTACGACCCCAAGCAGAGCATCGGCAAGCGCTACGCGCGCATGGACGAGGCAGGCACCCCCTACTGCTTCACGATCGACGGCGACACTCTCACGAACCAGACCGTGACCGTGAGACACCGCGACACGCTCGAGCAGTCGCGCATCGCGATCGACCAGGTGCCTGCGTGGCTTGACGAGCGGCTGGGATGATCAGTAGGTCACGGTTCCCCATGCCGCGAGGAGCGCCGCGAGGTCCTCGCCAGCCACCACCCCATCGCCGCTGAGGTCAGCCGGGTGGCCACCGGAGGTGCCCCAGGCGCCGAGCACGAAGCTCAGGTCGATGCCGTCGATGAGCCCGTCGAGGTTGAAGTCGCCGCGCGCGCGCTCGCAGCTGTCGGGGATGCCGTCAGAGTCGGTGTCACCCGCACCACCGGCCTCGCACGCATCGAGGATCCCGTTGGCGTCGCAGTCGCCCTCTCCAGCCGCAAGCTGGCACAGGTCGGGATCGCCATCGCCGTCGCAGTCGTATCCGGCGCCTCCGTAGGAGATCCGCACGCGCGACAGGGCCGCGGTGCACGGCGCTGCGCCCAGGCCGTCACTGCCGACAAGCCTCACGGCCACCTCGCCCGGCGCCGCGGCCGCATCGATCACCTGTGCCCACTCCACCATGCCCAACTCACGCTCGACGGTGAGCGGCGTGGCCGCACATGGCGATGGCGTGCCGGGCGCCATGTCGCTCGTCACCGGGATTCCATTGAGCTCGAGCACGGCGTACGCATCTGCGCTCCCGAAGTCCGCGATGATGTCGATGCGCACGGCGACCGATGTCGTGGCGAAGGTGTTTCCGGGGAGCGTCGCCGACAGCGCGACGCCCGCCGCGAGCCCCCCAAGGTTGCCCGTGTCGCGGCGCACGGACCCGTCCTCGCAGTCATCCGGAATGTCGTTGGCGTTGCAGTCGCCGGCAATCCCCTGCTCGATCTCCCATGCATCCGGCCGCGCGTTGGCGTTGCAGTCGGGCTGGCATGCGTCAGGCTCGCCGTTGCCGTCGATGTCCGCAGCAGTCCCTGACCCGATCTCGCACGCATCAGGGACCGCATTCGAGTTGCAGTCCGGTGCGCCAGCCGAGATCGCGCATGCATCGCCGTACCCGTCACCGTCGCAGTCCCCTTGCGAGGGGTTGTACAGGTCCATGCAGTTGTCGATGCAGTCTGCCGCACCATCGGAGTCCCCGTCCAGCTCCGCAGCGCCGCAACCGCATGCGCCCGGATCGACCTTCGCGGGATCCTCCACGCACCCGTCACCTCCGGCCTCCACCCATCCCGTGCCGGGCGACGCGCACGCACCCTGCACGTACGCATCGTCGCCGTACCCGTCACCGTCGCCGTCGTAGTACCAGTCGAGGAACTCGAGCCCGTCGTCCACGCCGCCCGCGCAGTCGTCGTCGATGCCGTTGCAGACCTCGCTCGTGCCGGGGTTCACCGCGGGCGCACCATCGTCGCAGTCGCCGGACACCCCGGCGTGGCCCGGCAGCGCCTCCACGCTGCAGTGCAGCGCGGGCGAACCGGTCCCGTACCCGTCGCCGTCGCCGTCCACGTACCAGGTCACGCGGTCTGCGGCGTCATCGTCCACCTCGCCGAGATCGCCATCGCAGTCATTGTCGGTGCCGACGGACGCGCACAACTCCGGCGCTCCCGGGTACGCGTCCGGCCCGTCCGCATCGGGATCGTCATTGCAGTCGCCACCCGACGCCGCATACCCCGGCGGCACATCCACCGCGCACAGCAGCGCAGGGACGTCCCCACCGTACCCATCACTGTCCTCGTCCACCAGCAGCGCAACCCTCTCCACCAGGCTGCCATCCTGCGGACACTCGTCACCCGATCCTGTCACGTACCCATCCGGCGGCACGCATGCCATCACCGACACATTCGGGTCTCCTGCCCCATCGCCGTCGGCATCGGAGAAGAACTGGCTTCGGTCCGCAGCATTCGCGTCAACGTCGCCCAGAT
Organism: Phycisphaerales bacterium; assembly: GCA_018882625.1. Lineage (GTDB taxonomy): Bacteria > Planctomycetota > Phycisphaerae > Phycisphaerales > SM1A02 > ZLKRG44. The sequence continues at coordinate 4,216 of VERO01000195.1, forward strand.
CGCCATCGCAGTCGTTGTCGGTGCCGACAGTCGCGCACAGCTCCCGCGCTCCCGGGTACGAGTCCGTGCCACCCGCACCGGGATCGTCGTTGCAGTCGCCGCCCAGTGTGCGGTGCTGCCCAGTTGGCGCATCGCACACGGCAGCAGGCGAGCCCGCGCCGTACGAGTCGCCGTCGGCATCGAGGTACCACGGCGTCTGTCCAGTCGCCGAAGGGTCCTGGTTGTCCGAGACCCCATCGCAGTCCTCATCGAGGTTCAGCGGGTCGCATCGCTCCTGCCCGAGCGGGTTGATCCACGGTCGCGTGTCATCGCAGTCGTTGGACCGCGGTATGTGCCCCGCGGGCTGCACGCAGCTCACGATGAACACGATGGGATTCCCAAACGTGTCGTTGTCCTGGTCGCGGTGCCAGCGCACCGGGGCGAGCGCGAACGGATTCAGAGGGCAGCCGTCTCCGCCCACCGCGACATACCCCGGCGGAGCCAGGCACGAGGCAACCGTCGTGTAGCTGTCGCCCACTCCGTCTCCGTCCGCGTCGAGATAGAAGGTCCGCGGGTCCTCCGCGTCGTAGGCATCCCCATCGCAGTCGTTGTCGGTGCCCCAGGTCACGCAGCGCTCGGATGCGCCCGGGTACG
>VERO01000196.1 GCA_018882625.1 Phycisphaerales bacterium
CGCTCAAGGACCTTGCGGGCACCGAGACCAAGCTCTCCGCCCTCAAGGGCAGCGTGGTTGTGCTTGACTTCTGGGCGACCTGGTGCGGTCCCTGCCGCAAGGGGCTGCCCAAGCTCAATGACTTCGCCAAGTGGGTCGACGAGACCAAGCAGAACGTCAAGGTCTTCGGGATGAACGTGTGGGAGCGCGGTGAGGCCGGCGAGATCAGCACCAAGGTGTCCGACTACTGGAAGAAGGAGCAGTTCGTCTTCCCGACGCTGATGGGCAATGAGGACATCGCCAAGGCCTACGGCTGTGACGGCATTCCGCTGACGGTCGTGATCGGTCCCGATGGGGCCGTCGTGGCCGTGCACCAGGGATTCGATGCGCAGATGGCCGACACGCTCAAGCGCGACGTCGAGAAGGCCTTGGCCAGCAAGAAGGGCTGATGCGCCGGGCGAAGGTCCGGGCATGACGGGCCGCACGCCGCAGTCGCTGTACATCATCGACGGGCACGCGCAGTTCTTCCGCGCGTACTACGCCATCCGCGGCGGGATGACGAGTCCCGTCACCGGCGAGCCCACGCAGATGGTGTACGGGTTCGTTGGCATGCTGCTCAAGCTCATCGCCGAGCAGCATCCCACGCACCTTGTGCTCGTGGTCGATGCCTCAGGCGACCGCGGCACGTTCCGGTCGCAGATCTACCCGGAGTACAAGGCGCATCGCCAGCCGCCGCCTGAGGACTTCGGTCCGCAGGCGGAGCGGTGCATGGAGTTCGCGCGCCTGGCGGGCATCCCGCTGTACGCGCTCGAGGAGGTCGAGGCGGACGACGTCATCGCCACCCTCGTGCGGAAGGCGCGCCGTGCGGATCCCGCCATGCGCATCCGCATCGTGAGCAAGGACAAGGACCTCTCGCAGCTCCTCGACGACGGGCACATCTCGCTCTTCGATCCGCAGTCGGGCCAGGACATCGGCCCCGAGCAGCTCTTCGAGACCAAGGGCGTGCGTCCGTCGCAGGTCGTGGACATGCTCGCGCTCATGGGCGACTCGGTGGACAACGTCCCGGGCGTGCCAGGCATTGGCCCCAAGACCGCTGCGAGCCTCATCACCACGTACGGCTCGCTCGAGGGAGTGCTCGCGCACCTCGACGAGCTCACACCCAAGCGGCGCGAGTCGATCACGGCCGCGCGCGAGCAGCTGCCGCTGGCGCGCCAGCTTGTGGCCCTCAAGGATGACTGCGACGTGCCCCTTGAGCTCGAGGCCGCACGTGTCGATCCCTCGCGCGGCGATCCTGCAGCGGCGATCGAGCTCCTGCGCGTGCTTGGGTTCGGCCGTCTCCGCGAGCAGGCGGCGAAGGCGCTTGGTGCTGCGCCTGGCGCCGCTGCACCAGACGCGGGACCTGCCCCCGAACCCGCGCGCGCACCAGCCCGTCGCGGTGCGGCGCAGGCGAAGGTGCCTGAAGCGGATGATGATGCCGCAGGCACGCTCTTCGCGCGAGACGCGGGCGATCCTGCAGATCGGCCCGCCCCAGCCGCCGAAGGCATCGCGATCTCCGGACGGTACGCGTGCGTGCGGGACGAGGTGTCGCTCGAGCGCGCGGTGCGCGAGGCGACGGATGCCGCGCGCGCGGGCACACGTGTCGCCTTCGACACCGAGACCGACGGCCTGTCGACCGTGCACGCGAAGCTGTGCGGCATCAGCGTGTCATGGTCGGATGGCCAGGGCGTCTACATCCCGGTGCGCGCGCCGGAGGGCGAGCGGCACCTCGACCTCGAGGCGGTGCGCGCCGTCGTGGCGCCGTTCCTCGCGGACGCGAGCCTCGGCAAGTGTGCGCACAACGCCAAGTTCGACCTCCAGATCCTGCAGCGCCACGGCATGCCGGTGCGCGGCCTCGCCGGCGACTCGATGGTGGCCAGCCACCTCGCTGATGCGTCGCGCCCAAGCCATGGCCTTGACGGCCTGGCGGAATCGGTGCTGGGGCACCGGTGCATCCCGATCACCGCGCTCATCGGCAGCGGCGCGTTCCAGCGCACCTTCGACACGGTGCCGCTCGAGCCAGCCACCGAGTATGCCTCAGAGGATGCGGACATCGCCGGGCGCCTCGACCGGCACTTCCATGCGATTGTGGTGCGCGACGGCATGGAGCGCCTCTACCGTGACGTGGAGCTGCCGCTGGTGCAGGTGCTGGCTGACATGGAGCTGGCGGGCATTGGCGTGGACGGCGCCGAGCTCGACCGCCAGCGCCATCGGCTCCAAGGCGAGGTCGACCGGCTGCGAGAGGCGATCGCGCGCGCGGCGCCCCATCCGTTCAACCCCGACAGCCCCAAGCAGCTCGCGGCCGCGCTCTTCAACCGGCCGACGGACGTGCCGCCGGGCCTGGGACTCCGCGTCATCAAGCGCACGAAGACAGGCGCGAGCACCGACGCGGAGGTGCTCGACAAGCTCGCCGCAGATCCCTCGGTGGAGAGCGACATCCCGGCGCGCATCGTGGAGTACCGGCAGCTCACGAAGCTGGTGGGCACGTATCTCGTCGCGCTGCGCGATGCCATCGACCCGGAGACCGGCCGCATCCACGCATCGTTCCACCAGACGGGAACGGCGACGGGTCGGCTCAGCTCGAGCGACCCGAACCTGCAGAACATCCCGATCCGGACCGAGGTGGGCCGCGACATCCGCCGCGCGTTCGTCGCGCGCCCCGGTCACGCGCTGCTGAGCTGCGACTACTCGCAGATCGAGCTGCGAGTGCTGGCGCACCTCTCCGGGGATCCTGCGCTGGTCGAGGCATTCCGCCGCGATGCCGACATCCATGTGGCGGTGGCCGCTGAGGTCTTTGGCGTGGCGCCCGACGAGGTGACAGAGGCTCAGCGCGGTGCGGCCAAGATGGTCAACTTCGGCATCGTGTACGGCATCACGCCCTTCGGGCTTGCGCGCAGGCTTGGCGCGGGAACCAGCATCGAGCGCGCGCGCGGGATCATCGAGGGCTACCGTGCGCGGTTCTCGCGCATTGATGCCTTCCTGGCGCAGTGCGTGCAGCACGCCAAGGACTGCGGCTACGTGGAGACCATCCTGGGCCGCCGCCGCCCGGTGCCTCAGGTCCACTCGCGCAACCCCGGCGAGCGCGCGCTCGGCGAGCGCATGGCCATCAACTCGGTGGTGCAGGGGAGCGCCGCGGACCTGATCAAGGTGGCGATGGTCCGCATCCACCGCGACATCGGCACGCGCTGCCCCGGCGCACGGCTGCTGCTCCAGATCCACGACGAGCTGCTCCTGGAGGTGCCCCAGGCGGAGGTGCCAATCACGCAGGCGTGGGTCGTCGAGCGCATGGAGAGCGCCATGGCGCTCGATGTGCCGCTTCGGGTGGGCGCGGCGAGCGGAGCCAACTGGCTCGAGGCCTCGTGAGCGATACCGGTCAGCGCAGGCGGGCCGGGAACGTGCATCCGCTCCGAGGCACGGCGTCACCACAACGAAAACGGCCCCCGCGTGCGCGAGGGCCGTCATTCACTTCAGCGAGGCGGACGGGAATCGAACCCGCAACCACCGGCGTGACAAGCCGGTACTCTAACCAATTGAGCTACCGCCCCAAACCATGCTCGGGGACCGGCATCGGAGCCTGATCAGGCCCTCCTGCCGACCTCCGAAGCGACAATCGTAGCTTCTGGCGGGGGGGCGTCAAGCGCGCCACTTGATGTTGCAGCCGATGGATGGGCGCTGCGCCGCGCCAGGGGCGATTCCAGACAGCACGGCGTCGAGGGCGGCGCGCAGGTCGCGTCCAGTCACGGGTTCCTGTGAGCCAGGGCGGCTGTCGTCGAGCTGGCCGCGGTACGCCAGCGCATGACGGGCGTCGTACAGGAAGAAGTCCGGGGTGCATGCGGCATCGAACGCCCGTGCCACCTGCTGCGTCGCATCGTGCAGGTAGGGGAAGGAGTATCCGCGCCGCCTCGACTCCTCGGCCATCGGCTTCGGACCGTCAGCAGGATGCGTGGCCTCGTCGTTGGAGCAGATGGCCACGATGCCCAGCCGCTGGCCGTAGTCGCGGCCGACGCGCGCGAGCTCGTCAGCCACGTGCACCACGAACGGGCAGTGGTTGCAGATGAACATGACGAGCAGGGGCTTTCCGGCGAAGTCGGAACGGGCCACGGTGCGGCCGCTCACGGTGTCGGGGAGCGAGAAGTCCGGGCAGGCCGTGCCCAGGGCCACCATCACGCTTGGGGTTCGTGCCATGCGCGAAGGGTAGGGAAAGGTCTTGCATGCGACCACCCGGGATCGCATCATGCACTCATGGCGAACCCGAGGTCGCACGCCTCATCGCATGGTCCGGATGACGACGAGGGCATCGACGAGGGTCCCTCCCTTGAGGACATCGAGCGGTTCTCGCACGGCACAGGCCACTGCCCGGACTGCGGCCGCGAGTGCGCGGACGATGCCGACGTGTGCCCAGGCTGCTTCGCGTACCTCGGCGGCGACACGCGGGCGAGCCCGCCCTTGCGCCGCGAGTGGTCCAGACGCACGGCCGTGCTCGTCGTGATGGCGCTCCTCGCGTCATTGGCGGTCGGGCTAGGGCTGCTCCGCCTGTGGTAGGCGGCTCCGGCGCGACCTACCCTCCGCGCCATGGCTGATCAAGGCAGTGCAGGCGGCGGTCCAGCAGCGTCAGTGCCGCGCGATTCCGGCTACCACGTGTACATGGCATCCGTCGCGATGCTGGCGCTTCTCGTGGGCGGCGCGCTGCTTGTGGCACCCAATGTCCCTGACGTGTCTGGCGTGCTGCTGATCGTCGATTTCGTGATCTGCCTTCTCTTCGCCTTCGACTTCTGCCGCTCGCTCTGGAAGGCCCACTCGAAGTGGCGCTACCTGGCGACGTGGGGC
>VERO01000197.1 GCA_018882625.1 Phycisphaerales bacterium
GCCTTGACGTCTACAGCCTCAACAACTCGATCGGCGCGGTGCTGGACTACCTCGACTCGGTGGATCCAGCCACCGCAGAGGGTGCGCGCGTGCGGTACGGGTGCTTCTCGCCATGGGAGACCGACCCCGCAACCTACGGCCGCGCCGTGACGGGCGGCCGGATGGCCAGCTGCGAGCCTGAGGCTGTGGCGATCCTCACGGACCTGCTCGCGAGGCGCATCGACTTCATGGGCCGGGACGGCGACCGCCACTTCGACGCCGCGCGCAACGCCACCGTCGTGCGCGAGGCGGAGCGCTACTACCGCGCCATGTACTGGGGCTCGCGCGAATCGTGGAACCTGCGCGACCGCCACATGATGGACACCCTCGAGGCCGTGCTCACGCACCGAGGTCCGCAGGCGCGCGCAGTCGTATGGGCGCACAACTCGCACGTGGGTGACGCCAGCGCCACCGAGATGGGCTCGCGTGGCGAGACCAACATCGGCGAGCTCGCCCGGCAGCGCTTCGGGAGCGCCGCCTGCCTCGTGGGCATGGGCACGCACACGGGCACTGTCGCCGCCGCCGACAACTGGGGCGATCCGGTGCGCATCATGACCGTGCAGCCCTCGCATGCCGACAGCTACGAGCGCATCTGCCACGACAGCGGCGTCAGCGCGTTCGCGCTGCACCTGCGCCATCCGCACCACGCCGACCTGCGGGGCCGCCTTGTCCAGCCGCACCTCGAGCGCGCCATCGGGGTCATCTACCGCCCCGACACCGAGATCCTGAGCCACTACTTCCAGGCGTCGCTTGCACGCCAGTTTGACGAGTGGATCTGGTTCGACCGCACGAGCGCCGTCGAGCCCCTTGCTGGCGCGGTGGGACCCGGTCTCCCCGACACGTACCCATTCGGCCTCTGACCGTCACGGACCTCCACTCCAAATGAAAAGCCCCCGGCCGCAAGGGCCGGGGGCTGTAGGAGTCTCAGGCTAGACCTGCTGGAACGACTGCCCAGTCAGGGGCAGGCGGTGTTCCAGGCCGACAGCACCGATGTGAGGTCGACACCGTTCGTCGTGCCGTCACCGTTGATGTCACCGGTGGCGGTACCCCAGGCTGCGAGCACGGCGGTCAAGTCGAGCGCGCCGATGAGGCCGTCGCCGTTGAGGTCAGCCGGGCAGTCGTTGCCGCCGCCGTTGCCGCATGAACCGTTGCTGCCGTTGAGGTTGACGACCCACTGCGCAGTGAACGTGCCGCCCAAGGTCTCGGCCAGCACGTACTGCCCAGCCCCGTCAGCGCAGCTCAGCCGCACGTAGGTGTTGGAATTCTGGCCGGTCACTGCCGCACCAGCCGGCCGCAACTGGTAGCCCACGCCCTGCGGCACGCCGGGCTGCGCTGCTGTGCTGAAGTTCGGGCAGTCCATGATCACAACCAGGTTCTTGGTCGAGTAGTCCGCAACGCAGACGGGCTCAGCCAGGTTAAGTGTGCCACGGTACACGCCGCCCGGCACCAGCACCGACTGCACATGGATCGGCTGAAGGTCATTGCCGTCAACGCCTCCGTTGGCCGTCTTGTTGCGCGGGGCTCCGCCGTCCAGGTCGGCGTAGATGCCGACCGTGGCGGGCAGCGCCCGGTCGCTGATGTACAGGGCGCATCCAGTGTTCGCAGCGTTGGCATCACGCACGATCGAGTAGACTCCGAGATCGATGCAGCTCAACTCTCCCGTCAGCTGACCGGCCGGAATCACGCGGGCGTAGGAGTTGGCGCCTGATCCACCAACCGCGCAATTCGGGAAGGCGGGCGCGGCCGCGCACGCCACAAGGCCAGTCGTAGGAAGGGCCGTGGACGTGGTGATGGTGGTCGGACCCGGCTCGGCGCATACGCCAGGCTGGCTCGTGGTGCCGTCAAACCCACCTGAAAGCGTGACCGGGCAGCTGGCAGGCGTGCCGGTCACCTTCAGGGAGTAGTTGTTGAGCGCACCGTTGCCGCACGGGAGGCCCGTGAAGACACCTGCGCCACTCGCATCAGCCGGCCCGACGAAGATGAAGTACTCACCGGCCGCAAGGCAGAAGCTCGTCGAGGTAGGACATGCGCCAGACCCGATGTCGATCAGGTCGATGCCTGCACCGGAGGTGCACGTGGGGCTGGGGAGCGGTCCACGGGCGAGCAGAAGCTGCACGAAGGACGCGCTCTTCACGCTGACCGTGACTTGAGAGTCAGCGAGCACATTCAGGCGGTAGAAGTCGGTGTCGCGCGTGTTGTTGTCCGCCCAGAAGCGGCCTGAAACAGTGCCTCCGAGAGTGATGTTCTCTGCCTCGCCGGCTGCGTTGCAGCCGTTGTTGGTGGCATCGCCGCACGCCTCAGTCTCGATCTGGGTGGGGGTGTCGAGCGCGCAAGGCACCGGCAACGTGAAGGTCACGGTGCCGTTTCCCGGCGTGTCGTACGTGGCCACCCGCACCAGGTAGTTGCGCCCCGCCTGAACATTGACCGTCAGGCTCGACGCGAACTCGGCATTGACCTGGCACGCAGCATCGCCATCGTCGTTGCAGCCCACGAGGGCCTCTGGCAGCGTGTTGAAGTCAAACGCGGCGGGATTGGTCCCCATGTCATACACCGCCAGCTTGCTGTCGAAGTTCACGGCATTGCACGTCTCGACCTTCAGCTGGCCATTGGCGGCCACGGGCACGCGGTACCAGATGTCATTGAAGAAGAAGTTGTTGCCGGAGCTGCACGTGGCCGCAGGGTGGTCCGGACCGTCGCCCAAGGCGCTCGCGGTCGTGTTGTTGAACGTGCGAGATCCACTCGCCGTTACGAGCTCCGCGTTGGTCGCGCAGTCGTTGGCGGGACCGCCCGCCGGAGAGCAGCTGTACACGAAGATGCCGCATGCCTCGACTTGGATGGCGGTCTCCACGCAGCCGGCATCCCACTCCACCTCGCAGCAGATCGGGTTGACCACGCACACCTCGGAGCAGCACACCGGATCGCTGCAGCCCAGACCTCCGTGCGCTTCCGCACAGTCACCAGTGGCACCCTGGCACGACGGGTCGACCGCAGTGAAGTTGAGCGTGAGGTTGCCCGTTCCGCTCGCGTAGGTGCCGTCCTCCGGGTCGAAGTAGCCGCCGACGCGGACGTAGAGGACCTCCCCGGCATTCACTGCCAACCCAGCGACTCGCGAGTAGAAACCTTGGCAACCCGTGAGGCCGGTGCCATCGCCGTTGCATGCCACCTGAGTGAGGCTGCCGCACGAGGATCCGCTGTACACCGCCATCGAGGTATCGAACGACCCCCCCTGACAGGTGGTCACCTCGACGGTTCCGGACGATGGAGCCGTGAACCGGAACCACACGTCAGGGTTCGCGGTACCCCAGCTCAAGAATGTCCCTGTGCACTGCGCGTCAGTCGGGGGATTGGCGCTCGGCGTCGCGGTGGTGGTGTTGAACGGGCTAGGCGCCCCGGAGGTCACCGTGACCGCGGTCGCGCACTCGTCCTGCGCAAGTGCGACGGACGCCAGAAGCGTGGCGCCGAAGGTCGCTACGGACCACGTCAGCGTCGAAGAAAGCGAATTGCTACAGCGCATAGGTGAAGACTCCTGAAACTTGGCTTGAGACACGATTCTCGAATTCGGTGTGGACGACCAGCCGACACGGCTGGCAAGAGACCATATTCACTGACACAGAAACTAACCCATGTTTATCGAAACCCAAGCGACGGTTCGCGGGTTTGTCACAAGGTGCATTTATTGGACACAGGTCTGAGGCGGGTCGGGCTCCATTCCCCCCTCCGCAGCATTACGGGAGCCGTGGCCGAGGCTGGTACGTGATGCGGTCGAATCCGGCGTCCCGAGCCGCCTGGGTCGCAGCCGCAACGGCCCCCACCGACACCCCATCATCGGCCCGAACCACGAGACCGGGCTCCTTCGGAAGTGCGGCGATCAGCTCCGCAAGCCGACCCTTGCCCTCGACAGTTCGCGCGCCCAAGCGGTAGACCTCCGCCCCCCCGACCCGAACCACCTCCACCACCTGCGGCGCGAGTGCACTGCTTGAGGCCGTTGCCCGCTCCGCCGCCAGCGCCGCCGCCAGCTCGCGCTCCTCGGACTCCAGGTTGCCCGCGAACAGGAAGTACATGAGCAGGAACAGGATCACGTCGATCAGCGCGATCAGCGGCAGCCTCATCTCTGCCGGATCGAGAAGGTGCGCACGCCGGGTCGAGACCATGCGCATCAGCGACCCTCCGGCATGACGGCGATGGACCAGTGCTCGACGCCAGACCCTGCAAGGCTGTCGGCGAGCCTGTTGAGGGCGCTCGCAGGGCAGCTCCTGTCGGCGCGCACCACGACCGCACTGCGCGCCATGCTGCCAGACGGGCCCGGGCGAGGCGCAGCCATCCTGGACAGCGACTCAAGCGTGACAGGCTCGCCCATCACGGAGTACGCGCCGTCGCGGTCGATGTCGATGAGAAGCTTGGATTCCGCCCCCTCGAGAGCTGTCTCCATGCCGGACTCGCGCGGGAGGTCCACGGGACGCGCCTCCGTCGAGGCGAACTGGGACGACAGCATGAAGAAGATGATCAGCAGGAAGATGACATCGATCATCGGCGTGAGGTCGAAGGACGCCTCTGCCGCGTCGTCGGGCCCCACCACCGCTCAGCCCCCTGCCGGTGCGGCGGCTGCACCGCCGGGGGCACCCGACACCACCGCGGCGCCCCGAACCTGCTGCGCTCCAAGCGTCACTGAGGGGATCGACCGCTCCCCGCCGAGGCCGGCGGCGAGATCCTCCGAGAGCGGCTCGAGCACGGTCGCGCCGATCTCCGTGGCGATCCGGTCGATGCGCTGGCGAAAGAGCGCAAACGCCACGGTGCACGGCAC
>VERO01000198.1 GCA_018882625.1 Phycisphaerales bacterium
GTACGTGAACGGGCTCGGAGACACCGAGTACCGCCACAACAACACCGCGAACACCTACTCCTGCGCCATCGCCCGCCAGCTCTTCCAGCCAGCGCAGTGCATTGGCCCGACCGAGGTCAACCTCGCGGTCAGGGAGAAGACGAACTACAACTTCAACGCCTACCAGCCCTATGGCAACAATCCCACGTACTGGGATCCCACGTTCGTCGTCGAGAACAACTTCCAGACTGGCGGCATCTCGAACACGTCGTACGCGACGCTGGTGCTGGTCGGGCGACGCGCGTTCAGCGACACCAACTGGCGCAACAACGGCACGGCGGAGCAGGTGCAGTTCGGCACCCGCGGTCCCCGCGACGGCGCGATCAGCGGCGACGACCTGATCCGCTCCCCAACCCTGCAGCTGCACGGGTCCCGGAAGGAGTGGAACGGCAACATCGTCTACGCCGATGCCCACGTGAAGCTCGAGCAGAACTTCCTGTGCACCAACTACGCGTGCCCTGAGAGCGACCGCCGTCGAGACAACATCTTCAGGGCGGAGTTCGTCTGCCAAGGGCAGACCAATGCCCGCGCCGGTTCCGACAACTGGATGGGTCTCGTGATCGGCACCCCGCTCTACGACCCGCTGTCATCCACGGGCGGCGCAAACGCCACTGCAACCACGGTGGCGGACCCGCTGCTTCCGCAGGCCCCCTGAGTTCCCATCACGGCACCGCAATCCCCGACACGAACTTACCCGGAGTACCACAACATGAACCGCAAGAATGCGTTCACTCTCATTGAGCTGCTCGTCGTGATGGCCATCATCGCGCTTCTCCTCGGCCTCCTGCTGCCTGCGCTGTCCAAGGCCCGCGCCACCGCCCGTCAGGTGAAGTGCAGCACTCAGGTGCAGCAGATCCACAAGGGATGGCTCACCGCAGCTGCGGAGAACACCGAAGGCCTCTTCCCGACCCCGGGCGAGGTGCGTCGCCTGCAGGTCCAGACCAGCGCCGGCCCGCAGTTCCTCCCCGGCACCGGCGACTGGGACGAGACGCTCAACAGCAACGCCGCCACCTACTCGCTGTGCATCGGCCGCAACTACTTCACGCCGCAGCTCCTGGTCTCGCCCGCGGAGATCAACTCGCGCGTCATCATCTGCTCCAACTACAACTACCGAGCCATCAACCCGGCCAATGCCGCGAACCCGACCTACTGGGACGCGCAGAACTTCCGCACGGACCTGGCCCAGATCTGCAACACCTCGTACGCGACGATGCCGATCTACTCCGGCATCCGCCGCAGGGAGCAGTGGCGCAACTCGGGCGATGCGGGCTTCGTGGTGGTTGGAAACCGCGGCGTGCAGGATGGCGTCACCGGTGGCGGCGCTGCAAACAATGCGTACGCCACCTCCCGGACCCTCGAGATCCACGGCGGACCCAAGGAGTGGGATGGCAATCTCTGCTTCAACGACAACCACGTGGTCTTTGGCCGCAGCTTCTCGCCAGATGGTCTTCGCCGGGTGCGGGTGCAGAACCAGCCCCAGGAGGTGCTCGACAATGTGTTCAGGCGTGACATCCCCGGACCCAACGGCCGCGACAACGACTCGGTGCTCTGGATCAACAGGCTGATGACCGTGCCCGCGCCAACGGGACCGAACGACCAGAATCCCGCGACCCAGATGCAGAACAACGCGAGCTGGGACTGAGTTCCCCGTTCCCCCGGCGGGGCCAGGGCCCCGCGATCTTGCACTTCACCGAAGGAGGCCGCCACCGCGCGGCCTCCTTCGCGCTTTTGCGCGTGCCCTGCGCGTTGCGATGCCCGAGACGGCGCCGCGGGAGCCACATCTAGACTTCGGGGGTGCCTGTCCGTCCTCTCGCGCGGATCCTGATCGCCTGCCTGCTGGCTGCCGTGCCGCACGCAAATGCCGCAGACTTGACGCCTGCCGCGCAAGGATCCACTTCGGGCGGACCGGGCGCCGCGGTGCCTGCATCCCGGCAGGCGACGCGCATCGGGATCATCCCGCTCCGCGGGGCCATCGACGACGTGACCGCCGAGAGCGTGGACCGGCGCGTGCAGCTCGCGCTCGACGAGGGCGCGCAGGCGATCGTGCTCGAGCTTGACACGCCCGGCGGCGACCTGATGTCGACGCTGCGCATCTGCGACGCGGTGAAGTCGAGGCTTCCGGCGAACACGGTGGCGTGGGTGCATCCGCACGCGTACTCGGCGGGTGCGATCATCGCGCTCTCGGCACGCGAGATCGTGATGTCGCCCTCGGCCGCCATGGGCGATGCGGCGCCCGTGCAGGCTGTGCCCGGGCTCGGCATGCTGCCGCTCCCTGCGGCGGAGCGCGCCAAGGTCGAGTCCCCGGTGGTGGCCGAGGTGGTCGACAGCGCACGTCGGCGCGGATACGACGAGCGCCTCGTGGCATCGTTCGTGAGGCTCGGCCAGCCGCTGTGGCTCGCCGAGCGCACCGACGGCAGCGCGCGCGCGATCATCGATGCGCAGGAGCACAGCGCGCTGTTCGGGTCGGGTTCGGCCTTCGAAAGCGTTGACATTCCTGCCCCTGCGGAGGCGGACCCTCCGCTGCTCCCCTTCATCCAGAAGCTCTCGCAGGCGGCGCCTTCGCCGTCGGCGGTGCTCGATCGCCCCGATCTCGAGCCGCAGCGCGGACGCGAGGCACTCGGCGCGGGCGACCGAGGCCAGTGGCGGCTCGTAGGGCAGATCGTGGGTCCTGAGCAGCTGCTTGTCGTCTATCCCGACGAGGCGCGTGCGCTGAAGCTCGCGAGCGCGGTGATCGCCAACGACGGCGACCTGGCCGCATGGTTCGGCGCCACGACGCTCACGCGCTACGAGGAATCGTGGTCGGAGGCGCTGGTGAGGTTCCTCACGAGCTGGCCGGTGCGCATCGCGCTGATTGCCGTGCTGCTCATCTCGTTCTTCATCGAGGCCTCGAGCCCCGGCCTCGGGATCTTCGGCGCGATCTCGCTGGTGGCCCTGCTGCTGCTGACGGGCGCTCCCGCGCTGCTGGGCCTTGCGCAGTGGTGGCCCGCGCTTGCGGTCGCGTGCGGGCTTCTGCTGATCCTCGCGGAGGTGGTGCTCTTTCCTGGCATGGCCGTGCCCGCGATCGCAGGCGGCATACTCGTGCTGGTGGGACTGCTGGCGAGTTTCGTCACGCGCGACCTGTCCACTCCAGCGGGACAGTCGCAGCTGGCGTCGGCGGTCGCCACGGTGCTCGGCGGGTGCTTTGCGGCTGGCGTCGGCATCTGGATCGCCGGGCGCATCCTTCCGCGCACGCGCGGCGCCGCGCGCCTGGTGCTGGCGGCCGAGGCCGGGGTGGCGAGCGGACCGCCGGACCGCGAGGCGCCTGCGCGCGACGCGCTGCGTGTCGGCGATGTGGGGCGCGCGGTCACGGACCTGCGTCCCGCCGGCCGCGCGGACTTCGGGTGTGGCCCTGTGGATGCGCAGTCGATCGGCGAGTGGCTGCAGGCCGGCACCCGTGTGCGTGTGGTGTCGCTGCGCCCCGGATCATGCGAGGTGGACCGCTGCGACGAGCCGGCAACTGCGGTGCAGGCGACTCGCCACGACGGCTCGGCAGGAGGCGCAACCCAATGACGGCACCGGCTGACCCCAACACCGTGTACCTCTTCGTGTCGCTCGGGCTGCTCGGGCTGGCCGTGGTGCTGCTGGCGCTCGAGCTGCTCATCCCGAGCGGCGGCGCGCTCGCAGTCGCAACCGGCGTGAGCGCGATTGCGTCTGTGGTCGCGATGTTCGCATACGACCTGACGTGGGGTGCGGTCTACCTCGCGCTGGTGTGCATCGCCGCTCCGGTGGTCAGCATGGCCATCCTGAAGCTGTGGGTCAACACGCCGGTAGGCCGCAGGATGGTGCTGTCGGACGAGACCCGCGACGCGGGCACGCAGGGCATCTCGGTTGGCGACGAGGGCACGACGCTGACCGTGCTGCGCCCCGTGGGCACCGTCCGCATCGGGCAGGTGCGCGTCGACGGGCTCGCGGAGAGCGGGTTTATTGACGCGGGCAGGCGGGTGGTCGTGACCGAGCTGATCGACGGCAACGCCAAGGTCCGCGAGGTCGGCTCGGCGACTGGCTAGGATCCCGCAACCATGAACATGCTTGCCCTCGACACCTGGGTGTGGATCGGACTGATCGCGGTCTCGGTCGTCGGCCTCGTCATCCTGCTCGTGATCGCGCAGTACATCCAGCTGTGGATGCAGGCGTGGCTGTCCGGCGCGCCGGTAAGCCTGGTGGACCTCATCGTGATGCGGCTGCGCAAGGTGCCCCCCGCGGTCATCGTGATCAATCGCATCAGCGCGAAGAAGGCGGGCATCGAAATCAGCACCGCGCAGATGGAGGCGCACTTCCTCGCCGGTGGCAGGATCGGGAATGTCGTGCGCGCGATGATCGCTGCGGAGAAGGCGCGCATCGACCTCGGGTGGGACCGAGGCGTGGCGATCGACCTCGCCGGCCGCGACATCGTGGAGGCGGTGAAGACATCTGTCGACCCCAAGGTGATCGACTGCCCCAGCGCGCAGAGCGGGCGCCTCACCATCGATGCGGTGGCGAAGGACGGCATCCAGCTGAAGGTGCGCGCGCGCGTGACGGTGCGCACCAACATCAGCCGGCTCATCGGCGGCGCCACGGAGGAGACGATCATCGCCCGCGTCGGCGAGGGCATCATCTCCACGATCGGGTCCGCGGAGGACCACAAGAGCGTGCTGGAGAACCCCGACATGATCTCGAAGACCGTGCTCGCCAAGGGCCTCGACTCAGGTACGGCGTTCGAGATCCTCTCGATTGACATCGCTGATGTGGACGTCGGCGAGAACATCGGCGCGCAGCTGCAG
>VERO01000199.1 GCA_018882625.1 Phycisphaerales bacterium
CTCTTCGGCGGCCTCATCGCAGTGGCGTGCCTTCCGCACACGGGCGTGATTCTCTCGAGCGTCAGCGTCGTCGGCAGCTGGTACGGCAGCATCCTGCCGCAGGCGTTCACGCTCGAGCACTTCGCGCATGCGCTCACGCACCCGCTCGCGGCTGGATCGATCCGCAACAGCCTGATGCTCTCGTCGGCGGCGGTGGCGGTGGGCATCGTGATCGGCCTCGTGGCCGCGAGGCTGCTCGTGAGGTCAAGCGTCCGGGGCAAGTGGCTTCTCGATGCGCTCGTGATGATGCCGCTGGCAGTGCCCGGACTTGTGATGGCATTCGGGTACGTGTCGATGAGCCTGGCGTGGCCCTTCGCAGGATCGCCGCCGTCGTGGCTCATGTGGACGCGCCACCTGATGGGCGACAGCACGTGGGCGTGGTTCTCGGATGGCCCTCTTGGGACGTACGCGAGCGTGGTCGCCGCCGAGCCCTCGCCCTTCCCGTTCCTGATCGCCGCCTACGCGGTGCGCAGGCTGCCCTACGTCGTGCGTTCCGCGTCGGCAGGTCTCCAGCAGACTCCGGTCGACCTCGAGCAGGCTGCCGCGAACGCGGGCGCGGGGCGGATGCGCATCCTGCGCAAGATCGTGCTCCCGCTCGTGGCCGCCAACCTGGTGGCGGGGGGGCTGCTTGCGTTCAGCTTCTCGATGCTCGAGGTCTCGGACTCGATCGTGCTCGCCCAGCGCGAGGGCAACTATCCCGTGACGAAGGCGATCTACACGCTTGCGGAGAGGCTCGGCGACGGACCGCAGATCGCCAGCGCCATGGGCGTGTGGGCCATGACCCTCCTCGCGGCCACGCTGCTCGCGGCGAGTGCAGCGCTCGGCAAGCGGCTTGGTGCCGTGTTCCGCGGCTAGCGGGGCGTTCGGCACGCGGCATGCTGCCATGCCCTGCAGACCGCTGGACAGTCGTTGCGCGGGGGCGCTGGCCGCCGCCCTTTTCCCGCAGTGGCTCGCCCGCGCTCCGGTGGCGCAGGAGCGTCCTATACTCCGGGTCCCATGCCGTACACGCTGGAGCCCGACACGGGCTATGGACTGGACATCGAGACGACCGAGTACCTGCGAGACCACGTCCAGGCCCCTGACCGGTGGGTCCTGAACTTCGGTCCCCAGCACCCGGCCACGCACACCACCCTCCGCATCGTGCTCGAGCTCGACGGCGAGCGCATCGCCCGCTGCACCCCCCACATCGGCTACCTGCACTCGGGCTTCGAGAAGCTCGGCGAGCACCACGACTGGAACCAGTGGGTCTGCACGGCAAGCCGGATGGACTACGTGTCCCCGATCGTCAACGACATCGCCTTCCACACGGCGGTCGAGAAGCTCTTCGGCATCGAGCTGACGCCGCGGTGCACCGTGGTGCGCACGATCCTGGCCGAGATCGGCCGCATCCAGAACCACCTGCTGTGCGTGGGTGCCGCGGGACTTGATCTTGGCGCGTTCACGGGATTCCTCTACGGCTTCAACGAGCGCGAGTTCATCTACGACATCATCGAGTACGTATCGGGCCAGCGCTTCCACCCGGACTGGACGCGCGTGGGTGGGGCGTGGCGTGACATCCCCGACGACCAGGTCTTCCGCCGCATGGTGCGCGACCTGATCGACGTGCGCCTGCCGAAGGCTGTCACCGACCTCGAGACGCTGCTGAACCGCAACCGGATCTTCGTGGACCGGCTCGAGGGCGTCGGCTCGATCTCGCGCGAGGACGCGATCGCGTGGGGCCTCACCGGCCCGGTGGCGCGCGCATCGGGCGTGCGCCGCGACATGCGCAAGGACGAGCCGTACCTCTGCTACGCGCCAAACTGGGACGGGAAGGGCGCCGATCCCGTGCGGTTCTCCGTGCCGGTGGCGACGACCGGTGACAGCCTCGCGCGCTACCTCGTGCGCGTCGAGGAGCTCAAGCAGAGCATGTCGATCATCGCGCAGCTCATCGACCGGATCCCGGGCGGCCCGATCGACACGGTGCGTGACGGCAAGGTGCGCGTGCCCCAGAAGGGCGACGTGTATGGCTCGATCGAGGGCACCATCCAGCTCTTTGAGATCTTCATGCACAATCGCGGCTTCGAGGCGCCGGTGGGCGAGGCCTACGCGTCGATCGAGAGCCCCAACGGCGAGCTCGGCTTCTTCCTGGTGTCCGCGGGGGGCAAGTACCCGTGGCGCATCCGCACGCGGCCTCCGTGCTTCGTCAACTACCAGGTGTTCCCGAAGCTCATCGAGGGCCACCAGCTCGCGGATGTCGTCGCCGTGCTCGGCTCGCTCAACATCATCGCGGCTGAGCTCGACCGCTAGCCCGAACCCTCACGCACGCACCGCCCACAGGCGCCGGCGCGAAGCACATCGACGCGACGCGCACGCCACGACACCGACCGCAGAACGACCTGGAGCCCGCTGAATGTCCTGGAAAGCCAAGCCATCCGCCACGATGTCGATCCCGCGCCGCGCGGAGCCGTACTGCACGGCCGAGATGAAGGCGCGCTGGGAGCGCGAGGTCCTGCCCAAGTACGCCGTGAAGCATGGCGCGCTGATGCCGATCCTGCACGACATCCAGCATGCGTACCGGCACATCCCCTACCAGGCGATGGTGGAGGTCGCGGCGTTCCTGGGCATCAAGCCCGCCGACGTGCTCGACACCGCGACCTTCTACGAGGAGTACTCGCTCGAGCCGCGCGGCCGCTGCGTGATCGGGGTCTGCCAGTCGATTGCGTGCGAGGCGTGCGGCCACACGAAGATCGTGGACCGCGTTCGCGAGCGGCTCGGCATCGAGCCGCACGAGACGACGCCCGACGGCGCGTTCACGCTGCTGACGCTCGAGTGCCTCGGCTCGTGCGACACGGCGCCAGTGGCGCTCTTCAACGAGACGCTGCACGAGAAGCTGACGGTGGAGACGGTCGACCGGCTCATCGACGAGGCCACGAAGCCCGGCGGCGCAGCGTCCGCGAACGGGCACGGATCGCACTGAGTTCCCATGGCATCCGCAGCGCACATCCACGGCGAGGGCACTGATCGCGCGGCATTCGGGTGCGGTTCGCGCAGCGCCAGCGAGCCCGGGACCGCCGAATCGCTCGCCCGCAACCTCGGCCGCATGTGCGGCCACATCGCCGCGGCCATCCGCACGCCGGTGGTCCCGCAGCCTGAATCCGTGATCGCGCGGCGCGTGAGCCAGTGCGATGCTCCGGGACCCGATGGAACAACCCTCAGGCGGACCGTCGTCGACGAGATCGTGGCGCCGGCCGCGGACAGCAACACCCTGCGAGATCACCATGCGTCTTGAGAAACCAGTCCTGACGAAGCGCATCCCCACCTGGCCATGGGGCGACCCGAAGGATCGCCACATCGTCGGCATCGACGAGTACCGCAAGACAGGCGGCTACGACGCGCTGAAGAAGGCGCTCGCGATGGAGCCCGCGAAGGTGGTCGAGATGGTCAAGGGCGCCGTGATCCGCGGCCGCGGCGGCGCCGGATTCCCCGCTGGCCTCAAGTGGTCGTTCCTGGCGCCTCCCGACGGCAAGGGGCCTCGCTACCTGGCCATCAACTGCGACGAGGCGGAGCCCGGCACGTTCAAGGACCGCCTGCTCGTGGACTTCGATCCGCACCTCGTGCTCGAGGGCATCGCGATCGCGTGCTGGGCGTGCCAGATCGACGTGGCGTACTTCTTCATCCGCGGCGAGTACCACCACCAGGCGAAGGTGATGGAGCGCGCGATCCGCGAGGCGTATGACGCTGGCATCTTCGGGTCTCGGGGGCTGATGGGCGGCACCGTGAAGCACGCGGTCGAGTGCCATCTGCACCGCAGCGCGGGTGCGTACATCTGCGGCGAGGAGACGGGTCTGCTCGAGGCGATCGAGGGCAAGCGCGGATGGCCGCGCGTGAAGCCGCCATTCCCTGCGGTCAAGGGCCTCTTCGGCCGGCCGACGATCGTGAACAACGTCGAGACGCTTGCGGCGGTCGTGCCGGTGGTGGAGCACGGCGTCGAGTGGTGGACGGGCATCGGCGTCGCAGGCACGGCAGGCGGCATGCCCAGCTGGGGCACCAAGCTCATGGGCGTCTCGGGCCACGTGAACCGTCCTGGCGTGTACGAGGTGCCGCTGGGCATCAAGCTCAGCACGCTGGTGAACGACTACTGCGGCGGCATGCGCGGCGGCAAGCGCTTCAAGGCGGCGATCGCCGGCGGCGTGTCGATGGGCGTGCTGGGCACGGACCAGTTCGACGCCGAGATGGATTTCGACATCGGCCGCAAGTACAACGTCCTTGGCCTGGGCACCGCGTGCCCGACCGTCTTCGACGAGGACACCGACATGGTGATGGTCGCGCGCAACATCGCGCGCTTCTTCAAGAACGAGTCGTGCGGGCAGTGCACGCCCTGCCGCGAGGGCTCCGGATGGATCTACAAGCTGCTCTGCCGCATCGAGAGGGGCGACGCGCGCACGTCGGACATCGACCTGCTGCTCGAGCTGGGGCTCTCGATGGGCCTCACGCCGGGCACCACCATCTGCGGGCTCGCCGACGGCAACAACTGGGCCATCCGCACGATCGTGGGCAAGTTCCGCGCCGACTTCGAGCGTCGCGTGAAGCCGACCTTCGTGCCGGTGCACATCTCGTCCGCC
This sequence comes from Phycisphaerales bacterium, assembly GCA_018882625.1. GTDB lineage: Bacteria > Planctomycetota > Phycisphaerae > Phycisphaerales > SM1A02 > ZLKRG44. The sequence continues at coordinate 4,641 of VERO01000199.1, forward strand.
TCTGTGCGCTGAATGGACGCGAGCGGCCAACCCTGCATCGAGGTGTCTGGAGCCGCGGATCCCGCGCTGTGCAGGTGGCTGCAGGGCGAGCTTTCGCGCGCCGTCGGCGCCGCCCGCACCGCGGCCGGGCACGCGGTGCGCGTGTCCCGGATGTCCGTCCGCATCGTGGACGACG
>VERO01000200.1 GCA_018882625.1 Phycisphaerales bacterium
ATCGGCACGATTGCCTACAACGAGACGCGCCGCCGCGCCGCGCAGCTCGTCGACGAGTGGTCGGGAGGGCGCATCGGCTACATCCACATCCAGGGCATGAACCAGCCCTCGCTCGACGAGTTCGAGCGTGACCTCTTCGCGGCCGCGCACGGCAAGGACGGCCTCGTCATCGACGTGCGCAACAACGGCGGCGGCTGGACCGCAGACAGGCTGCTGGCGTCGATCATGGCGCCGCGGCACGCCTACACGGTGCCCCGCGGCGCGGACTCGAGCCACACCGACGGATACCCGCAGGACCGTCTGTTCATCCAGCGCTTCTCGATGCCCATCAACATGCTCTGCAACGAGAAGAGCTTCTCGAACGCCGAGATCGTCGCGCACGCGTTCAAGACGCTCAAGCGCGGCACGCTGGTCGGCACGCCAACCTACGGCGGAGTCATCTCGACCGGAAGCGCGAGCCTCCTGGACGGCACGACCGTACGCATGCCCACGCGCGGCTGGTACCTGCTCGACGGCACCGACATGGAGAACAACGGCGCGGTGCCCGACATCGTGGTCCCGCAGATGCCGCAGGCGGAGGCAGCCGACCGCGACGAGCAGCTCAAGGCGGCCGTCGACGACCTCATGAAGCGGCTCCCATCCAAGGGCTGACGGGCCGGCACCCCATGGATCCCGTCCGCTACCACCCCTTCAGGCCGCATCCCTGGCACGGGCTGCGCGTGGGTCCGGACCCGCCGCGCATCGTGCACGCGTTCGTCGAGATCACGCCCTTCGACCTCGTGAAGTACGAGGTCGACAAGGTCTCCGGATACCTGCGCGTGGACCGTCCGCAGCGCACCAGCTCGACGCCGCCGATGCTGTACGGGTTCATCCCCCGAACGCTGTGCGCCGCGCGCGTGGCCACGCTCTCCCCGGCAGCGCGCTCGGCCGATGGCGACCCTCTCGACATCTGCGTGCTGTCGGAGCGCCCGATCGACCGCGCGGAGGTGGTGCTCGATGCGCGCGTGATCGGCGGGCTTCAGATGCTGGACAACGGCGAGGCGGACGACAAGGTCATCGCGGTGCTCGTCAACGACGCCGTGTGGGATGGCGCACGCGACATCGGCGACCTGCCTCCTCGCCTCATCGAGCGCCTCCAGCACTACTTCGCCACGTACAAGCTCACGCCGGGAGCCGGCGAACCCGTGTCAGTGCGAGACGTCTACGGTGCGGAGCGCGCCGCGCGCGTCGTCGAGGCGGCCATCGCCGACTACGCGCGCGTGTACCCGGAACCGCTGCCGGATCCCCTCGGCGGCGCCTGAACGGTCACATCGACCAGCCGGCGAGCAGCGCTGCGAGGTCGAGCCCGTCGACCGTGCCGTCATGGTTGACGTCGCCGCCGCCCGAGCCGCCCCAGTTCGCAAGCAGCAGTGTGAGGTCCAGGCCATTGACAGCGCCGTCCCCATTGAGGTCGGCAGGCATCGCCGAGCCCGCAAGGTCGATCGTCGCCGAGTCCATGTCGACGGGGGCGCTGCGGCCGGTCGCCACCCACAGGTCGTAGGCGGTCTGGCCGGTGCTGTCCGTGGTGTTGGTGTCGCGCAGGAACTCCATGTACTCGCGGCTGGAGGTCTGCGCGTAGAAGGTCACGACGGCGCTCCTGGCCCCTGGCGGCACGTCGTAGAGCGTGTCATCCCAGTACTGGCCGTCGGCGTACGTGTAGCCCACGGCGCCAGAGCCAAACGCGTCGAAGGCGGCGTTCGTGAACCCGCGCGGCGGGATCCGGTTGTCGAAGAGCACGACGTTGTTGAGGACGAGGTGGAACTTGGTGCCGGGCGGCAGGTGCACCTGCTTGGCGACGGTCTCGTCGATCGCATGCGCGGCGTGGTAGACCTTGGTGTCCTCCTCGTGCAGCGTCGCGGTGACGTAGTCGTACGCCCCGCGCTCGGCGACCAGCGCGCCCTGCGCATCGAGGAAACGCACATTGATCCACATCCGGCGCCCCTCGACATAGCCCGTCGGCAGCTTGTGCCCCGACTGGTTGATGATGCGCACCTTCAGCCTCGATCCCTCGCGGGAGAGCTCCATGTCGCTCGCGTCGCGCAGCATCTGGATGTTGCGGGCCGTGGCCGCATCGACGCGGTCCGCGGTGAGCCCGAGGAAGTCGGCATCCTCGCCCATCGCCATCCGGATCGCGCGCAGCACCCACGTGTTCGCGCCCGCGAAGGAGTGCTGGCCGATGTCGTCGCGCTCGAACTTGGGGTCGCCGTCGAAGAAGACGCACCCGCCGCCGACCTGCTTTGGCATGTGGCAGTCCTGGCAGCTCGACACGACGCCGTCAGGCGTGTTGCCGCCGAAGCGCCGGTCGGCGAACGCGACGCCCATCGACGCGAATGTGGAGGCGGCCCACTCGGAGTAGGTCCTCTGCTCAGGGAACATCTCGTCGGCCTTGGCCGTCGGGTGGGGGGCGCCGATCGCGTTGAGCGCATAGGTCCCGTCGGCCATCTTCGTGTAGGTGGGCGTGCTCACGTCATGGCACTGGCCGCAGAATCGGCCCTGCGTGTGGAACGGCGAGTAGACGAGCTCGACGCCGCCATGGAAGTTGATCGGGACATCGTCGTACGGGCCGCGCCGGGTGTCCTTGGGGTCGACGATGAACATCGCGTTGCCGCGGTCGGTGGGCAGGTTCCCCGCGGCGGCGAGCGCATTCAGGATCGACACGTCGGGCGCCGGATCGGCATTGCCCGGGTACCCCACGGCGCTGTCCGGGCCAAGCGTGGGATTGACGGCACGGTGGCAGAAGCTGCAGTTGATCCCGTCGAAGTCCTCGCCCTCGAAGAGCGACATGTCGCCAGTCACGCTCTTGCCCGAGAGCCATGCTCCGGGCGCGTGGCACCGGATGCAGAACTCGCCGGAGAGATGCGCATCCTGGTTGGCGACCGCGAGTGCCGCATGGAACACCGGGTCGCGCGCGGCCTGGCCCATGAGGCTCACGACCCATGAGTCGTAGGGCGCAGTCGAGGGGTTGTACTCGCCGTGGCAGTAGGTGCAGTTGTTCGACGCGCTCACCGGATCGAAGCCGATGCCGGAGCCGTTGGGCTGCGTGCCCGGCATGAAGAAGTCAGCCTCGGTTGTGGGCACCCTCACCTGGCCGCCGCCTCCTCCGCCGCCGGCACCCGCAAGAAACGACCCGAGCGCTGCGGCGCCAAGCGCACCGAGCACAACGCCTGCACGCGCACGACGCGAGCGTCGCGCACGAGCTGGTGGCGTGCGATCTTGGGTGCTGAAACGGCTCATCGATGCATCATGCGAACTGGGCTGCTGCCTGTCTGCGACTCACGCTGCCTGTCACTCCTCGTCGGGCATGCGGAGGCCGACCTTTGGCCAAACCGCGGCTGAGTACCCTCATGTATACGCAACCTGCCACGAGCTGACCGCGGGGCAGGGATTATCTGTCGCCAACTTTTCAAAGGTCGGATGACGAGGTGACAAGTCAAGGGACGAGGTCGCGCATCGGGCAGATGACGTGCCGAGCGCGGCCTCGTCGCGAGTTACGGGGCACAAGAGCGCACCGCATGCGCCGTCAGGGCAGCGGTTCGGCCGTCACAGGAGCCGTGGACGGTGCTGTCACGGGTGTCGGAGCATTCTCGGGTGCTGGTGCTGTCACGGGCACTGCTGGCGGGCCGGTGGGTGTTGCCGTAGCGGGGGCCGGCACTGCCGTTGCCCGCGCACCCTGCGACAGCGCTTCCGCAATCGCCAATCCGATGGTGCGCTCGTAGGGCTCGTCGCGACCTGAGGGATTCCACGCTGAGCGGAACCGGGTGGATCCGTCCGATGGCGCCGTTGGATCCTCGCCTCGCGTCTCCTGGTACCGCGACGCCAGCGTGCTCGAGTACGAGGAGAGCTGGATGCCCGGCTCCGCGGACTTCTCGAGGTAGACCCACACGCGAGCCTCGATCGGTCCTGTCCAGGACTGGAGGTCGAAGCGCTCAAGGTCCGTCCGGCTGCCCGGGAGCGCCGCGCCTTGCAGCGTGCCGTCGGTCGCCAGCGGTGGAGGCGTCCATCCGGCGGGCGTGAACTCCACGCGCACGCGCCTGCGCGTCTTCACGAGCGTGTTCGCCGCAGACTGGTCGATGCTGTCGTTGTCGAGGCGCCACGGCTCGAGCAGCGTGCCCGCATGGCGCGTGTCGGTCTCGATGATCCCGGTGGTGCGGTCCACCACAATGGGGCTGAATCCGTGATCCCGCGCCGCGGCGATCGCGGCATCGAACGCCTGCGGGTACTGCCCCGGGGTCACCGACAGCGCGCGCGGGCCGTCTGCGGCCAGGCAGCCGCCAAGCAGCAGCGCCGGCACGAGCGCTGCGCAGGTGCGCACAGAAGCTGGAGCGACGCGGTCGTTCACCGGACGGAGTCTACGAGCCGGAAGTGCCACCGCGCCCGATGTCGATCCGAGGGTCGATCCAGTGGTACAGCAGGTCGACCAGCAGGTTGAAGATCACCAGCGCCACTGCGTACACGAGCACGATCCCCATGATGAGCGTGATGTCCTTGCCGAGCACGGCCTCCACGAAGTGGCGACCGAGCCCTGGCACCGCGAAGACCTTCTCGACAACGAAGGACCCCGTCATGGCGGCGGCGGTCGCCGGCCCAAGGAAGCTCAGCACCGGCAGGAATGCGTTCTTCAGCGCGTGGCGCGTGGCGGCGCGTCGCCGCGATAGCCCCTTGGCGACTGCGGTGCGCACGTGGTCGCTCGTCATCTGCTCGATCATGCCGAATCGCAGCAGCCGCGCGATGTACGCGGCGAAGGGCAGCGACAGCACCAGGGTGGGCAG
>VERO01000010.1 GCA_018882625.1 Phycisphaerales bacterium
TCCAATCCCAATGAGCGTCAGCGCCCTGATGACTGCGATTCCTGGGGCAGCGCTGCTCGCTGTGGTCCAGCAGGCCTATGCCGACACAGGTGGCGCGTTGCGCGAGGCCGGCCAGTGGCTCGTGCAGCACGGAGCGCTCGCCTTCTTCGTCACCTTCGGCCCCACCGGCATCGGCCTGCTGGACCACAGCGAGCAGCGCTGCCCCAGGAATCGCAGTCATCAGGGCGCTGACGCTCATTGGGATTGGAAGTATAGGAACGAGGCCCGCCGGAATCGGCGGGCCTCGCAAGGAACCTGTGAATGTCAGGCCGCGATGGCCCGTGCGCCGCGCATGGCGCGGCTGCCCGAATCACTTCGCCAGCGACTGGTCCGCGGGGATGCGCATCGAGTAGAAGGACCGGTACACGAAGATCAGCGCCACCACGAAGAACGCGCCACCGATCCACATCTTTGCGGGGCTGTCCTTCATCGCAATCGCAATCTCGACGGCCAGCAGGCCAAAGAGGGTCGTGAACTTGATGACGGGGTTCAGCGACACCGAGCTGGTGTCCTTGAAGGGATCGCCGACGGTGTCGCCCACGACGGTCGCTGCATGCAGGTCGGTGCCCTTGGCGCGCATGTCAACCTCGACGATCTTCTTCGCGTTGTCCCATGCGCCACCGGCGTTGGCCATGAAGATGGCCTGGTAGAGGCCGAAGAACGCGATGGCCACCAGGTAGCCGATGAAGAAGAAGGGGTCGAAGAAGGGGAGCGCCAGCGACAGGCAGAAGACCACAAGGAAGATGTTGACCATGCCGCGCTGCGCGTACACGGTGCAGATGCGCACGACCTCCTTCGCGTCCTCGACGCTGGCCTCGGCGCGGTCGAGCCGGATGTTGTTCTTGATGAACACCACCGCACGGTATGCGCCCGTCACGACGGCCTGGGTGGACGCGCCGGTGAACCAGTAGACGACCGCTCCGCCGATCAGCAGGCCAAGCAGGATCTCGGGTGTCACGATCGACAGCTTGCCGATCACGGACTGAGTGGCCGCCATGAGATTGGCCTGAATGGCCTCGAGAGAGCTGCCTTCGGGCATCACGGGAGTCTCGGCCTTGATGAGCGCGAGGATGATGCCGAACACCATCGTTGTGGCGCCGACCACCGCCGTGCCGATGAGCACAGGCTTGGCCGTCGCCTTGAAGGTGTTGCCCGCGCCGTCGCCCTTCTCGAGCTGGTGCTTGGCGTTAGTGAAGTCGGGATCGAAGCCGAAGTCGCGCTTGATCTCCTCCTTGATGCCAGGGCGCTCCTCGATGCGGGAGAGCTCGTAGACGCTCTGCGCGTTGTCGGTGACGGGGCCGAAGCTGTCGACGGCGATGGTGACGGGACCCATCCCCAGGAACCCGAACGCGATCAGGCCGAAGGCGAAGATCGGCGCCGCGAACTGGTACTCGGTGGGCATGAACGCCATCACGTCCTGGTGCGTCGACGTCTTCCAGCCGATGAGCATCAGGAGCGCGATCACGAGGCCCTTCCAGAACGCCGAGAAGTTGCCTGCGACGAATCCGCTGAGGATGTTCAGGCTCGCGCCGCCCTGCTTGGAGGCGTTGACGACCTCGCGCACGTGGCGGCACGTGGTCGACGTGAACACCTTCGTGAACTCGGGGATCAGCGCGCCCGCGATCGTGCCGCAGGAGATGATGATCGAGAGGATCCACCACAGGTCGGGCAGCGGCAGGGGCTCTGCGCTCGCCGCGCCGGCCGTGTAGGTGATCGACTTGACGTCGCGCAGCAGGAACCAGCTCGCGCCGAAGGTCACGCCGATCGACACGATCGAGGTGATCCACACGAGCCACGTGAGGGGCGCCTCCTCGTGGAACTCGCGCTTGCCGCCGAAGCGGGCCTTGGAGCTCTGCTCGTTGAGGTAGTAGCTCGCGAGGCTCGTCACGATCATGAGCGCGCGCATGGCGAAGAGCCACACGATGAGCGTGGCGCACATGCTGTCGTTGATGCCGCCGAGCGCGTACGCGAGGAAGGCGATGAGGGCGACGCCGGTGACGCCGTAGGTCTCGAAGCCGTCGGCCGAGGGGCCGACCGAGTCGCCTGCGTTGTCGCCGGTGCAGTCAGCGATGACGCCGGGGTTCTTCGGGTCGTCCTCGGGCAGCTTGAAGACGATCTTCATGAGGTCCGCGCCAATGTCCGCGATCTTCGTGAAGATGCCACCGCAGATGCGCAGCGCGCTCGCGCCAAGGCTCTCGCCGATCGCGAAGCCGATGAAGCTGGGGCCCACGAGCTCCTTGGGCAGGAACATCAGGATGCAGATCATGAAGAAGAGCTCGACGCTGACGAGGAGCATGCCGACCGACATGCCGCTCTTGAGCGGGATGCTCAGCACCGGCAGCGCGTCGCCCTTGAGGCTGGCGAACGCCGCGCGGCTGTTGGCCTGAGTGTTGATTCGGATGCCGAACCAGGCCACGCCGTAGGAGCCGAGCACGCCGAGCACGCTGGCCGCAAGGATCACGGCCACGTCACGGAGGCCCTTGTGCTCCAGATAGCCGAAGTAGAAGATGATCGCGGCGGCGATCAGCACCCACAGGATCGCGAGGAACTTGCCCTGCTGGATGATGTAGCTCTTGCACGTCTCCCAGATGATGTTGGAGACGGCGAGCATCGACTTGTGCGCCGGCAGTGCGACGGTCTGGCGGTACTGCAGGAGCCCGAACAGGGCGCCGAGCACCGAGATGATGATGCCGCCCCAGAGGATGTGCCCGCCGGTCAGGCTTGGCGTCATCTGGATAGACCGCATGTCGGGCAGCTGCAGGTCAGCTTCTCCCGCGAGCGCCACGGGGGCGAGCGCGAGGGGAAGGAGGTACGACAGCATCGGGGCGATCCGCGGGAGGGCCTTCGTATCCATAAGGTGTCTGATTCCGTTCGGTGTCTGTTCGGAAGCCGGCGGCCTCCGGGAAAGGGCAGAAGGATATCGATTTCGGCAGAAATGGCAAGGATGCGCGAGTTTCGGGACGCGCCCCCGGCGGCATCGGGGATCCCACCCGCTAGGGTTCTGACGGTGCCGTGCCGCAACGGGCCAGTGCCCCTCAATAGCCTCACCACGGCCCGCCATGCTCGCCAACCGCCTCGCCAAGCGATTCAGGCACCTGTCGAAGTGGTCGGTACGCGAGGACTCGCCATGCTTCCGCGTCTACGAGCGCGACATCCCCGAGTTCCCGCTCGTGATCGACTGGTACGAGGGAGAGGTTGTGGTCTGGTTCCACCCGCGGACGCGGGACGACTCCCCTGAGAAGGAGGCCGCGTTCCACCAGCTCGCGGTCGACGAGATCTGCGCGGGCCTTCAGGTGGGCACGGAGCGTCTCTGGATCAAGCGCCGCGAGCGCCAGCGCGGACTCGCGCAGTACGAGCGCATGGGCGAGCGCAACGCGGTGCGCACTGTCCGTGAGCAGGGGCTTCGCTTCGAGGTCAACCTCTCCGACTTCCTCGACACCGGTCTCTTCCTGGATCACCGCACCACGAGGCGGATGGTGCGTGAGCGCTCGCTGGATCGGCGCGTGCTCAACCTGTTTGCGTATACGGGCTCCTTCACGTCGTATGCGGCGCATGGAGGGGCGCGCGCGACGCGCACGGTGGACATGAGCAGGACCTACCTCGACTGGGGCAAGCGCAACCTTGCGCTGAACCAGCTTGCCGATGACTCGCGCCATGAGTTCACGCACGCGGACTGCCTGGAGCTGCTGCGCGCTGGACCGCGCCCGGCCGAGCGCTACGACATCATCGTGCTCGACCCGCCGACCTTCTCCAACAGCAAGCGCATGAGCGACTCGAGCTTCGCGGTCGAGCGCGACTGGCAAGGGCTTGTGGGCTCGACGCTGCCGTGGCTTGAGCGCGGCGGGCAACTTTGGTTCAGCACGAATGCGCGCGGCTTTGCGCTCGACGCGTCAGGGCTCCCGGAGGGTTGGGTCGCGCGCGAGATCACGCGCTACACAATGCCAGAGGACTTCGGCGGTCCATCGGCTGCCGCGCCGGACCAGCGTCCTGCGCACCGCGCCTGGATCGTCGCGCGCGCTGACGTGCCGGGCGCTCTGGACCTGCGTGTCAGGGCACCGGCAGAACCGCCGGGATGATGAACTCCGGGGCGTCGGGGAGCTCAGCTACGAACGGGTCGTTCTCCGCCTTCCCCTCGGGGATCTTGAACCTGACGACCTTGCGGGCCTTGCGGTCGCCGACAAGCAGGTGGGACCCATCGATGGCGAGCGCGCTGGGCTCGTCGGGCACGCCGCCGGAGTGATCCGCGAATGTGCTCACGGTGCCCGATGTGGGGTCGATGGCAAAGACCGCCTTGGTCCCGTTGTCGGTGACGTAGACGGTGCCGCGCGGGCCCACCAGCAGCTGGATCGGCCGCTTGAGCCCGTCCTTTGCCGACGCCACCACCTTCACGCGCCTTCCGGTGGCGGTGTCGAACGCCACGATCTCCGCCGCATCACGGTCGGCCACGTAGAGCAGCCCGTCGGGCGCGATTGCAATGCCGCGGATCGCATGGACACCCTCAGGGGAGACCTTCGCGTTGGGCACGATCACGCCGGCGGGCAAGCCAAGCCCGGCGATCGCGGCAGGCGACGGGATCGGCTGGCCAGGATTCGCGGTGCCTATTCCGGCGTAGCGGGTGACCGTGTTGCTGTCCTGGTTGGCCGCGTACACCGTGCCATCGGGGCCGACCGCCAGCGCGTAGGTGTGCTGCAGCTCACCGCCGGACTTGCCCTCTCGCGCGAAGACCGAGTGGAAGGCCATCGTGCCGTCAGCGCCAGGCTTGCTGAATCGGATGAGACGCGTGTCCTCGAGGTAGGCGCTTGCGGCCAGCAGCGTGCCGTCACCTAGATACGCCATGCCGCGCATCGAGCGCGGCGCACCGCCCGCATCCTCCGGCACCGGCCCGAGCATCGAGGCCATGAGCTGTCCCTTGCCGTCGATGCCCCGGATCGTGTTGCCGCCAGGCTCGCCGTGCATTGTGATGAACCAGTGCACCGCGCTGGCGTCGCGCTTGTGCGCGTGCGAGTTGGTCGCATCTGGGGGCGGCGCGGCCTGCGCCGGCATCGCACCGTCACGCTTCCCGTGCTTCGTGCCGTCGTCGGCCGGCGCGGCAGCGAGACCGGCTGCAAGGAGCGACATTGCAAGGATCCGAAGGGGCATGAACGCGCGTGATCTCATGCGCGAAGGGTATTCGCCGCGATGGTGCGCCTGCGGCACTCACGCTGCTGCACTTGCGGTCGCGGGATCCGCCGCGCACAATGCGCGGATGCACGGCATCAAGAGGGTCGCATGGATCGCGGTCGGGATCTCGGTGTTCGCCCTCGTAGCCGGCGCCTGGGCGGGCTCGGGCGACCACACGGCGCAGACCCTCTCGAGCGTGGTGCAGAAGGTAGAGCCGGCGGCCGGCGCCGGCGGGGGCGGAAGCGGGTCCCTCACGAACCTCCAGAAGTCGCTGAGCCACTTCACGAACCCGTGGTACGCGCTGAGCCTGCTCACGGGGCTTGCGCTCGCGGCGGCATGCGCGAGCGCCATGGCGTGGCATCCGCGCAGGTCGGTGAAGTCCGATCCGGTGGAGGATCTGGAGCAGCGCAAGACGCTGATCCTGATGGGCATCGTGGGCGCCATCGTGAGCGAGCTCGTGCGCGTGAACCCGGCGATGGCCCTCGTGATCTTCGGCATAGGCGGCCTCATCCGGTTCCGCACGGTGCTCGACAACCCCAAGCTCACGGGCAAGGCGATCCTGGTCGTGGTGATCGGCCTCGCATGCGGCCTTGGCGAGTTCGCGATGGCCGTCTTCATCACGATCTTTGCGTGGCTGCTCGTCTTCTGGCTCGATTCGAGCGTGGGATGCCGGATCAAGCTCAAGATGACCGCCGCGCACAACCCCAAGGACGTCATGCTCTCGCTGCTTGACCTGATGCGGCGCAACAAGGTGCGCATCACGGCCGCCAATACCTACGAGCACAAGCGTCAGATCGTGGTGCTCGGCAAGATGCCGACTCAGCTCGACCCGGTCCAGTTCGGAGCGGCGCTGCGGCAGCGGCTTCCCCGTGGCGATGACCTTGACATCGACCTGAAGATGGGCTGACCGCTGATGCGCCCCCCCGGGCCCGGCTACACCATCAGGTTCTCTGAGGTCACGGTTCGCTTCGGCGCGACCGAGGCGCTGCGCAACATCACTGCAGAGGTGCCCGGCGGAAGCTTCAGGTCGATCGTGGGAGAGTCAGGCTGCGGCAAGACCACGCTGCTGCGCGTGGCCGCGGGACTGCAGGCATGCTCTGCGGGAACCGTCACGTTCATGGACGAGCGCGGCCATCCGGTGACGCCCGCCGAGGGCGAGATCTCGGTGTGCTTCCAGGAGCCCCGTCTGCTCCCATGGCGCAGCGCGCTCGCCAATGTGGCGCTTCCGCTTGAGCTCGCGGGCGTGCCCCGCCGAGAGCGGCTCGCGCGCGCTCGCGAGCTGCTGGCGGTCACGCGCCTCGATGCCGCCGAGCGGCGGCTGCCGGCGCAGCTTTCCGGAGGCATGCGGATGCGGGTTGGACTCGCGCGCGCGCTGGTCACGCGCCCGCGCGTGCTGCTTCTGGACGAGCCGTGCAGCGCGCTCGACGACTTCACCCGCGAGGAGATGGATGACGAGATCTGGAGGCTCTACCAGGCCACGGGCGCCACGTGCCTGCTCGTGACGCACGGAGTCGCCGAGGCGGTGCGGCTTTCGGAGTCGGTGATCGTGCTTGGCGGCCAGCCCGGGCAGCTCCACGCGGTGCACCCGATCACGCTCGCCCATGCGGAGCGGGGCAACCGGGCATGCGATGCGTTCGCGGATGCGCTCTCGGGGCTGATGCGGGAGATTGCGCGCGGACGGGCCGGAGGCGCACGATGAGCCTTGCGCATGGGCGCGCTGGAGACGCACGATGAGGCTGGCGCGCGCCGTGGCGCCAGTTGCGACCCTGCTCGTGGCGCTCGTGTGCTGGGAGGTCGCCGTGCTGGTGCTGAAGCCGCCGGCCTTCCTCGTGCCTGCGCCATCCGCGGTCGCGAAGGCGGCATACGAGGAGGCGCCCATGCTCGCGGCGGCGACGATGCGCACGGCGCTCGGCTCTGCGGGAGGGTTCATGGTCGCCGGCGCGCTCGGTCTCGTGCTCGGCAGCGCGATCGCAGCGGTCGGATTCCTGCGCCGAGGCATCTACCCGCTGGCGACGATCTTCCAGATGGTCCCGCTGGTGGCCGTTGCTCCGCTGATGGTGATCTGGTTCGGCTACGGCGTGAAGACGACGATTGCCGCGAGCGCGGTGGTGGCGTTCTTCCCGGTTCTCGCGTCCACCATCGACGGGTTCGCGTCGGTCGATCCTGGCTTGCGCGAGCTGTTCGCGATGCACGGGTCGCGGGGGCTGTCGCGGTGGCGCAAGCTTGACCTGCCGGCGTCGCTGCCGTCGATCGCCACGGGGCTGCGCATCGCGGCAGGTCTCGCGGTGATCGGCGCGGTGGTGGGGGAGTTCGTCAGCGGCTACGGCGGGCGTGATGCGCCGCTTGGCATCGTGATCCTCACCGCCATGCGCGAGGCGCGCACGGACCTGGTGTTCGCGGCCGTGGCGCTCGCGGCCATCGTGGGCTTCTCGCTCTTCGGTATCGTCAACGCGGCGTCGTGGCTGCTGCTGCGGCGATGGCACGCATCTGCCCGCTGAACGGCGGGCGCCCCAGGAGGGACACCGCCCATGCGCACACTCCGAAGCACGATTGCGGGACTCCTGGCGCTCGCGCTCTCGCTGGTCACATCGGCGTGCGGTGAGCGCGATGCGGGCACGGCGGCGGGGCCGGCGCCGGGCGGGCAGGGTGAAGGTGCATCGCTGCAGCGCATCAGGCTGCAGCTCAACTGGGTGCCCGAGCCCGAGTTTGGAGGCATCTACGCCGCGATCCAGGACGGCCTCTACCGCGACGCCGGCCTGGAGGTGGAGGTGATCAAGGGATCTGCCCAGGTGCCGAGCGCGCAGCTCGTGGCGCAAGGCGCATGCGAGACTGCGATCGTCTCCGGCGACGAGATCCTCACGCTCCGGCGCAAGGGCGGATCGCTCACGGGCATCTTCGCGACCTTCCAGCGCAATCCGACCGGATTCCTGATGCACGAGGCAAACCCGATCCGCACGCTCGAGGAGCTCTGGCGCAGCGACTCGACGGTGGCGCTCGACCCGGGGTTGCCCTTCGTGAAGATCCTCGACGCGAAGTACGGCGGCGACCGCCTCAAGCGCGTGCCGGCCACAGGGGCCCTCGCGACGTTGCTTGCGACCCCGGGCTTCGTGCAGCAGTGCTTCATCAGCGCCGAGCCTGTGGAGGTTCGCCTGCGCGGCGTGAAGGCCCGCGTGCTTGGGCTCGAGCCTGTCTACAACCCCTACACCGCGGTCATCGCCGCACATGGTCCATGGCTGGCCGCCAATCGCGATGTGGCGACGCGATTCGTGCGCGCGACGAGCGAGGGATGGGCGCGCTACCAGAGGGATCCGCAGCGCTACAACCCGGGCATCGCCGCGCAGAACCCGGCGATGAGCATCGAGGCGATGAATGTGGCCGCGGAGATCCAGCGCGAGCTCGTTGACTCGAGCCCGATTGGCCGCATGACCGCTGCCCGCTGGGATGAGCTGGCGCAGCAGCTCCACTCGGTCGGGGTCATCCCTGACGCCTCCGGCGATGGGGCTTTCGAGGACTTGTTCGGCGCAGCGCCCACGCAGGCGCCGAATCCGTGAGGAGTTGACGCACGAATCGGTTGGGTTGGGGTCATACGCGTGTACCCTCAATCGCCATGCGCACCACGACCACCACGCTCGCACCGTTGACGGCCCGGACACGGCTGGCCATCGCCGCGACGGCGCTGGCGTGCGTGCTTGCTGGCGCGTTCGATGGCGCGGCGTGCGCCGGATCGACCGATGGGCCAGGACCCTACGTGGTTGGATCCCGTTCGGTCACAGTGACGCGCTCCAACGGGTCGACGTTCTCCGCCGTCGTGCGGTACCCCGCGCAGTCCGCTGGGGCGTCCGCGCCATTTGCCGCAGCAGCGATGCCTGCACCGGCCGTGACCTTCGGGCACGGGTTCGTGACGCCGGTGGCCCAGTACGAGTCCACGCTGTCGCACCTCGCATCGTGGGGCTTCATCGCGATCGCCACCACGTCCCAGGGCGGGCTCTTCCCGAGCCACTCAGCGTTCGCGGTAGACATGCGCGACTGCCTCACGTTCCTCGTGCAGCAGTCGGCCACGGCGGGCAGCTGGCTCGAGGGTGCGGTGGATGCGACTGCGTTCGGAGCGTCGGGTCACTCGATGGGTGGTGGCGCGAGCGTGCTTGCCGCCGCGGCGGACCCGCGCATCGTGGCGGTTGCGAATCTCGCGGCTGCGGAGACGAGTCCTTCGGCCCAGTCTGCGATGGCGTCGGTGGGCGTGCCGGTGCGGGTGATCGCCGGCTCCGAGGACACGATCGTCTCGTCCGCGACGACGAGGCAGATCCACGATGCGGCCCCGGGTCCGCGGCAGTTCGCGCTGATCGCGGGAGGATCGCACTGCGGCTTCATCGACTCGCCGATCGTCTTCTGCGACAGCGGGTCGATCACGCGCGATGAGCAGCTGCGGCTCTCGCGTGGCCTGCTCGCGGAGTTCTTCCTCGCGCACCTGCGGCGCGATCCTGAGCAGGCCGCCGCCGCGTGGCTCGGCGCCGCGCCTGAAGGGGTGTCGGTCGAGCGCACGGCGCGGGCCGCCGTGGCGATTGCGCAGCCGACGGTGACCGCGGCGGCTGGGTCGCCCGTGGCCAACACTATCACGGTGACGAACACGGGATCCGTCCCCACGGCATTCGCGCTTTCGGTCGAGCCTGGGTCTGGCGTGGCGGTCGCATTCGCGACGACCAAGACCGAGACGTTGGCGCCGGGCGCGTGGGCGCCCGTGCCGTGCATCGTCACGGTGCCTGGAGCGGGCCCCGCAAGCCGCACTGTCCAGCTGCGCGCCACGCGGACCGTTGACGGGGCCATGGCGGCCGCGGAGCTCACGGTCGTGCGGTCGGCGCCGGCCGCAGACCTCACTGGAGATGGATTGGTCGGAGCGACAGACCTCACGGTGCTCCTGGCGGCGTGGGGACGCTGCTCCAGCGGGGTCCCGTGTCCGGCGGATCTCGACGGCAATGGCGTGGTCAACGGCCAGGACCTCGCGTACCTGGTGGCGGCGTGGACGAACTGACTCGAGCGGGTCGAGGCCCTCGAAGGGACGACCGAGCAGGGCGTGGCCGATCGTCTGTTGAAGGCCGGGGAGCCGGAGCCGGTGGTGCGGTTCGCAGCGGCGGCACGCGCGCATCGCACCGACCGCCGATGCGCATCATGCCCACCACGCTGTGGGAGTACCCCAGCCAGCACTACGACGCGGAGGACGGCTCGCGCATGCAGGGCGACAAGTCCTACGTGGGCGCGACCCCGTCGTGGGTGATCTGGCAGCTGCTGCAGCGCTACACGCGCGAGGGCGATGTGGTGGTCGACCCGATGGTCGGCAGCGGCACCACGATTGACGTGGCTGCGTCGCTCGGGCGCCAGCCGCGCGGATTCGATCTTGCCCCGCGCCGACCCGACATCGTGCAGGCGGACGCGCGGCAGATCCCACTGCCGGACGCGAGCGCCGATTTCGTGTTCATCGACCCGCCGTACAGCACGCACGTGGACTACTCGGATGATCCGCGCTGCATCGGAAGGCTCGATGCGGCAGGCGACGACGGAGGCCGCGGCTACTACTCGGCGATGGAGCGCGTGATCGCGCAGATTGACCGCGTGCTCAAGCCGCGCCGCTACATGGCGCTCTACGTGAGCGACTCCTGGCGCAAGCGCAAGGGGCAGTCGGGGCAGGGCGGCGGCGTGTTCATGCCGATCGGTTTCGAGCTCTTCGCGCGGCTGCGCAGTCGCTTCGATCCTGTGGACATCATCAGCGTGGTGCGCCACAACGCAAAGCTCCAGAAGGGCAACTGGCGCAAGGCGGCGGAGGAGGGCAACTTCTTCCTGCGCGGCTTCAACTACCTGTTCATCATGAGGAAGGGCGCGTCACGGTGATCAGGCGCGCGTGACCGCCGGCGTGGCGAGTCTGCCTTCCAGCGACGCGGCACGTCATGGGCGAGTGACGGGCACCGGAGCGGGCGACAGCACGGCGGATGCCAGATCGCGCTGCGGAACCCTTCCCGAGATGGCGGCGTCGCGCAGCGCGCGGATCGCGGCATTGTCGAGTGACTCGAGCGATCCCACCAGCGATGCGTGCCGGCGCACCAGCCGGTCGAAGTCCTGGTGCTCGCGCCGTAGCGCAGGCACGTCGGCACGGGGCATCGCGCGCAGGACATCCCACATGTTCGCGGCTGCCCGGTCGATCGACTCGTCGACCTGTTCCGCTGCAGCGTCTGCGCCGGCCTCGCGCAGCTGGTTTCGGATGCGCTCGGCTCCGGCGATCGCCCGAGACTGGCCCCGGGTGAAGTTGAGCTCCGGCCAGCACGCGCGTGCGGCGACGGCACGCAGGCGGAGCGCCTCGCGCGGCGGCATCGCGGCGCACAGCCCATCAAGCGCCTCAAGCTGCACGCGCGCCGCAATCGACTCGAGCGACGCGAGCGATGCGCTCATCCGCGCCATCGCCTGCTCGCGCATGGCGTCGGCTCCGGAGGAATCACCCCCGTCGGCGACGGTGGCCGCCTCGGTGATCGCCTCGATCAGCCTCCAGTACGCAGCCGTGCGCGCATCAAGCAGCATCTGCGCCGCCGAACGCATCGCCTCGGAGTGTCGGGCCATCGCCGCAGTCCACTCGGGCGTGGCGACATCGGGGTGCAGCCGGGCCACGCGCAGGTCGGCCTCGCGCAGCAGCGGCCCCGCGAACTGCCCGATCACGGCGCGCTGCATGTCGGTGTAGGAAGGCGCCTGAGCGGCACCCCACCAGCTGCGCACGGCGGGCACGCACTCTGGTGCGGCACCGAGTGCCGCTGATCGCGCGCACAGGTCCTCGAGCGTGGCGGACATCAGTTCCTGCGCCGCTCGCAGCGGGGCGACAAGCCCATGCTCGTAGTAGCGGCGCGCCATCGACATGCGCACCGCCCGCTGGACTCCCGAGGACCCAAAGCTCTCCATCGCATCCTGCTCCGACTTGACCGTGGGTGCCTGCTCGCGCAGGAACGCGCGCCACCGCCCGAGGCTGTCCTCCACGAAGAGGGCGGACTGCGCATCGTCGAGCCCGGCGATCGCAGCGGCCACGCGAAGCTGCTGCGGCGTCGGCGCGGGCGGCAGGATGATCACCTCCGCGATCGTGACGCGCTCGCCCTCCGCGGACCACTCGGGCTCCGGGTCCGGCTCGCGAATCCGGTCGTCCCATTCCGCGCCGAGCGACTCCCGGAATGCGCGGGCGGTGTCGGCACCGAATCCCTCGGTGATGGACTCGGCGACGTCCCAGTTCCGCGCCACGCCCTCCAGCCGCTCGCGCGTCTTCTCGGGAAGCGACGCGAGCCACTCGGTGGCGCGCTCTCCGATGGCGCTGCGCACATCGGCCACCGGGATCTCAGGCTGGTTCGCGCGCTGCCTGCGCACGTTGACGAGCGTGGCGCGCCACGCATCGACGATGAGCTGCTCGCACACCTGCTCGAGCGTGTCAAGGGTGGCGATGCTGCGACGCCGGCCGGCATCGTCGAGGTCGGGGTCGCGCAGGATGAGGAACCGTGCCGCGCGGATGTTCCGGTCAGTGCGTGAGGTGTCCGCGAGCATCGCATAGCGCACGAGCGTGCGCTGTGCGGCGTCGGCGAACGCGCCGTCACTGGAGGCCATCAGTGCGAGCGCCGACTCGGTGTCGAGGAGCTGCGTCAGGGTGGCTTCCTTGAGTGGGGCCTGGGCGACCTGCCGTGCCTCGCCGATCGCCTGTGAGATGCGGGCCCGCGCACGCTGCTGCACGTCACCGACATCGGCATCGCTGTTGCCGTCGCCAGGTTCGAGCGGTGCGGCCTCCAGCTCGGCCTCCGCGGCGATGTGCGCATCGCGCGCGGCGGCGGCGATCCGCCAGGAGTCCTCGATCACCGCCTTGCGCAGCGACTCGAAGTCCGAGGCGATGCGCGCGCCGTGTTCCTGCACGGCCCGACGCGCCGAGTCCGAGTCGGCCTGGCCGCGCGCCAGCATCTCGCGCAGCGAGTCGCCGAGCGGGTCTGGCGGCCCGAGGTCGGTACCCGGGTACGCGCAGGCCATGCGCGAGCGGTCGATCGCGCGCAGCTGGCGCATGAGCTCCGCGACATCCGGCCCGATGCCGGCCACTCCGGCCAGGGATGCGAACAGCGCGTCGTCGCGGGTGCGGAGCAGGTCGTGCCACTGGCCCGCGATCGCAGCCGCCCGACGCAGCGCATCGTCATCATCGAGGCTGTAGTTGGCCCACTCGGAGCCCTTGGCTGGCTTGGCGTCAGCGAGCGCGCGCGCGAGGGAGTCCGCGGCGCGCGAGCGGCCCATCGCCAGCTCGGATGAGTAGGACTCGAGGGCCGCGTCCGCAGCGCGCCAGTCAACCTGACCCAGTTCGACCCCAAGCGCCTGCGACCACATGACGAGATCCCGGGCGAGCACCGGCCGCGGCAGGGAGTCGAGCCTGCTTTCCTCGCGCGAGCAGCCCAGGACGGCGGGCAGCGCGATGGCGATGGCGAGCGCTAGGAGAAGGGTGCGCCACCGGCGCATGCGCAGATGCTACGGACGGCGCGCCTCGCATCTGCCAGGGATGCGGTCAAGCGAATCTGTCGCGCAATCCGCCGAAATGCGGCCAAATCGCCGGATGCACGAAAGTCGCCCCGATGGCCAGCCGAACCACCTTCCGCGACGCATTGCGGCCGATCCCGCTTGGAGCGGGTCAGGCCAGATGCGAGAGTGTGTGGTGTGAGGCGCATCTGTGCGCGCCTGGCATGAAGTGAAACGGAGCACCCCCATGGCGACACCAGCGAACAGTTCTCGGAGCGGTAAGGGGAAGGGATGGCGCAGCGTGTGGATCGGCATGACGATCCTCACCGGCTCGATGGTGTCCCTGTACTGGGGCGAGTTCCCGGCGACGCTGGAGGGTGCCACGGTCGTGTCTCCCCGTGGCACCCTTCTGCCCGCCATCCCCGGCATGCACCGCGTGCCGGAGGACCATCCGACGATCCAGTGCGCGATCGACGCCGCGCTGCCTGGCGAGACCGTGGTAGTGGCGCCAGGCTTCTGGGAGGAGCGAATCTCGATCCGCAACAAGGCCATCACGCTCCGCGGAGTGTCCGGAGCGGAGCGCACGACGCTGTCGGGCACCGGTTCACCCGGTCCGGTGGTTACTGTCGAGGGCGCGCTGGCGCGAGGCACGCGCATCGAGGGCTTCACGGTCTCAGGTGCGTATGGCGAGCAGGGGCACGGCATCCTGGTGCGTGGCGCGGATCTCTCGGTGCGCGATGCGCGCCTCGAGCGCAACTCCAGCAGCGGCATGCTCAACGACGGCGGCGAGGTGACGCTGTACGGCTGCACGCTGGACTCGAACCAGTCGACCGTGGCGGGCGGCGGCGTCCGCGCGCTCGGTGGCGACACGACACTCGTCAGCTGCACGGTGTCCCGCAACTCGGCAGGCACATTCGGCGGAGGCATCTTCGCCGAGGGCGGCAGGCTGCAGGTGATTGACTCGCGCATCTCCTCGAATCGCACCACCAGCGGCGCATGGGGCGGCGGCATGTGGGCCGAGCGCACAGAGGTGTTCGCGTCCGGGTCCTCCTTCTCCGGGAACTCCTCGATCGAGTCCGGCGGCGCCGCGTACCTGCGCGGCGGCACCGCTGACCTCTTCCGCTGCGACTTCAGCGGCAACACGAGCGAGATGGCGTACGGCCTCTTCAGCGAGGGTGCGCACGTGCGCCTGCGCGAGAGCACCCTGTGCGGCATCGCAGGCGATGCGGTCGTCGGCGACATGGTCGACACCACGGGATCGCGCTTCAGCGACTGCTACCTCGACTGCAACCGCAACGGGATGCGTGACACCGACGAGATCGCCATGGGCTTCCAGCCGGACGCCGACGGCAACGGCATCCTCGATGCGTGCGAGCAGGCTGACCCGGTCGAGCTCGGCTGGGCTGGCGAGCAGCCTTGAGCGGCGCTTCGGGAACGGGTGCGGCGATGGGCGCAGCGCCTGCGTGCTCACCTCGCGCAAGGGCCAGCCCGCTAGACTGCGCGTCGCCGCACGCGTAGCTCAACGGATAGAGCATCGGTCTTCGGAACCGAGGGTTGCAGGTTCGAATCCTGCCGCGTGCGTTACAGCGCCCGCCGGGCCATCTCGATCATCTGCAGCGCTGCGAGGGCGTCCTCAGGACGGTCTCTGGGATCCTCAGCGAGCATTGGCGAGACCAGAGGATCAATGCGGGACCGTACGGCGTGGAGGAGTTCGTCCGAGCTGCCCATGCGCCTCAGGCGCGCGAGACCCGAGGCAGCCGCAGGATCCTCGCGGATCAGCTGGGCGAGGGATTCCGAAGGCGCGCAGGGTGCAGCTGGGGCCTTGCGCGCCCGCCGGCGCGCTGGCGTGCGGGCCGTGGTGCCCTGTGCAGGTGAGCTGCGACGAGTCCGCGCGATGACCCCGGCGACAAGCTCCGCGATCAGCATCCCGAGCGAGAACACGTCCGCGCGCGCATCGCACGCTGCGATCCCATCGGACCACTGCTCGGGCGACATGTAGTCGGGGGTGCCCATGCGGTGCACGGTGCTGAGAGGCGTCAGCCTCGGCCCGCGTCCCGCGAGGGCGCGTGCCAGGCCAAAGTCGATGATGCGCACCGTGTGTCGCTCGCCGCGGCAGGATGCGATCACGTTTCCAGGCTTGATGTCCCGGTGGATGATGCCGCGTGCGTGGGCGGCGGCGAGCCCCTCGCACGCCGCGCTCACAAGCGCCATGCGCGATCGGATCGTCAGCATGCGGTCATCGCACTCTGCCGTGATGGCCGATCCATCCACGAGCGGCATGGCAAACCAGGGCACCCCTGACTCGTGGAGGCCAGAGTCCACGACCGTGATCACGCATGGATGCGCGACGGCACCGATGAGCTTCCGCTCCGCCTCGAACCGGGCCAGCATGTCCTCCGCATCCACTCCGGGGTCGAAGAGCTTCACCGCGTGCGCAGGCGACTCCTCCCCGTCGCGGATCGCCGCGAAGACCTGAGCGACTCCTCCGCGACCGATGGGATGCAGCAGCGTGAACCGGCCGCAGCGGAGCATCCGTCCAAGGTCGCCTCTCGTGATGCGGGCGCCAAGCGCACGCAGCAGCGCATCGAGGTCCGCGTCCGGGATCTTGCGCGCAGGCATCGTCCTCAGGGGATCTCGCGGGAGAGACGCCTCGCGAGCTTCCGCCGGCCCTCGCTCAGTTCGCGGTACCCGGTGCGCTCGCTGATGCCGAGCAGTTCCGCGATCCGCGGCATCGGCACGTCAAGCACGAGGTGAAGCGTGACGATCTCCATCATCCTGGGGTGCGTGCGGGTCAGCTCGCTCATGTGCGCGAGCAGGCTCTGCTGCACGGCGGGCAGGGCGGGCGCCGGCGGGCGTGCGGAATCCCCCGGCAATGCACGCCGCCGGTCGCCGTGGACGTCTGGCGTGAGCGGCGAGTGCGGCACATGCTTGCCTCGCTTGGCTGCGCGCCGAAGCTTCATGCGATCGGACATGGCCTGTGCCATGAGGATCGTGGTGAGGCCGCGCAGGTGCGCTGGCTCGCGTGGCAGCGTTCGCTGCCGCATCAGCCTCATCACCGACTCCGACACGAGGGAAGTCGGGGACATGGTGCCCGCAAGGCGGGAGCTTCGCAGCTGCCGCGCGGCGATGCGGCGGAGCTCCGGATAGTTGCTCTCGATGAGCGTGCCGATGGTCTTGCGGCCGATCGCACTCCCGGAGGAACGGCGGGTCACGCGATCCGGCGTCCGCACCGCGCGGATCGACTTGGTTGCGGGCTTGCGCGGTTCGGCGGCACGTCTCCGTGATGGTTGGCTAGGGCTCCGACCCACGACCGGAGTCTACTGCGCCACGCCTCGCAGACGCCCGCGACAACAGCGCATCGCACTCGCGGGTGATCGGGTGGTCTGCGCCGAACCCAGCGAGGAGCGCATCCCGCGCCTGGGTGAGCTGCCCGACCGCATCGTCCACGAAGCCATCCTCGAGCAGCAGCTCGCCAAGCCTCGTGCGATAGCTGAGCGTGAGAAGATCGCGAGTTCCGTGCGAGCGCTCCATGAGCGCGAGCGCGTCCATGAGCATCCCGATGGCTTCCGCGCGGGCGCCTGACTTGGCGAGGCTGGAGGCGAGCATGGCATGCGTGGCCACCGTTCCCGGGGCATTCGGCCCGATCAGTGCGACACGCCGCTGCCACGCCGCTCGGAGCAGGGTCACAGCCTCCTCGTGAGCGCCGACCTGCGCCAGCGCCGCGCCGAGGTCGCGCTGCGCACCGGCAGCCTCCGCTGACGCGTCCCCGAAGGACTCCTGCTGGATCGTCAGCAGCGCACGCAGCAGCGGCACCGCCTCCGCAGCGCGTCCAGCCGCCGCGAGTGCGTTGGCGTGCTGGGTCGCGGACTCGACCGCATCGGGGTGCCGGTCGCCGAGCGCCGCAGTCCGGCCGTCCCTCGCGCGCGCAAGCAGCGGTATGGCGGCAGCCGCATCGCCGCGCGACCATGTGATCATGCCTAGAAGGTGGACCGTCTCGAGGGTGGCGGTGGCGTCAGGGCCGATCAGGCGTTCGCGCTCCCCAAGTGCGCGCCGTGCGAGCGCATCTGCCGCATCAAGCTGGCCAAGGACCCAGCGTCGCTTCGCGACCTGGTGCCGCATGCCGGACGCGGCGGCCGGCATGTCCGCGAGCTGCTCGTCGATTGACTTCTCGGTAGGCGTCACGATCCAGCGGTCGATGACATCGCGACCGATGTCAGCCTTGTTGAGCTTGATCATCTCCTTGTACATCGTGGCAAGCAGCGGCTTGCGCACCGATGCGTCGGGCTCGGTTGCCACGAGCACGTCACGGTGGCGGTTGAGCGCATCCTGCACGATGGCTGCGCCGACCCAAGCGGGGTCGATCCGCGAGAGCACGCTGGACTGCAACTCGGCGATCCGTGCGGTCTCCGTGGCACGCGCCTCGGACTCGGCACGTGCGCGCGACTCCCGGAGGGCGAACCATGTCGATGTCGCGGTTGCGGCCACCAGGCTCGCGAGCACGGCCACTGCCGCCGCCACCTGAGTCCTGTGCGTCCGTGCGTAGGCGCGTAGCCGGTACGCCACGCTCTCGGGGCCCGCCTGCACGGGCTCTCCGCTGACCCACCGGCGCAGGTCCCTCGCGAAGGCCCCCGCGGACTCGTAGCGCTCGTCAGGGCTCCTCCGCAGTGACTTCATGCAGATCCACTCCGGCTCTCTGCGGAGCGCGTGGGCAAGGCGCTGCGGCGTGGTTCCTCGGGCAGCGGCATCCGCTGCCGCGCAGCCGGCTGCACGGGTGCGGGGGCGCGGGACGGAGCCCTCGCGGAGCTGCCGCATCGTGCTCGCGCGCGTCGTGTCAGGGTCGCCGTGCGAACCGATGGGCGGGTTGCCCGTGAGCAACTCGTAGAGGACTGCCCCGAGGCTCCACACGTCCGAGCGGGTGTCCGCCGTGCCCCCATCGATGTCGGCCTGCTCCGGCGACATGTACTCGGGGGTGCCGACGAGCTCGCCGGCCTCGGTCACGGTCATGCCGCGCTCCGACGAGGCGAGCGCCTTGGCGATGCCGAAGTCGATGATCTTCACCTCCGGTGACCCGTCATCCCGCGTGCGGACGAGGATGTTCGAAGGCTTCAGGTCACGGTGTATGAATCCGCGCTGGTGCGCATGCTGGATCGCATCGCATGCCTGCGCGAGAAGAAGTGCGCGCTCGTGCAGGCCAAGCGTGCGCCGGTCGCAGAAGTCCGTGATGGGCATGCCATCGACGTACTCCATCACGAAGTACGCGCGCCCACGGTCTGTGATGCCGCCATCGATCGCGCGCGCGATGCCGGGATGGTCCATGAGCGCCATGGCGCGGCGCTCATGGTCGAACCGCGCAAGCACCGCCTCGGAGTCCATGCCGAGCTTGATCAGCTTGACTGCAACCTGCTGCTCGAAGGGATGCTCGCGCACCGCGCGCCACACCGTGCCGAACCCGCCCCGGCCGACCTGGTCAAGCAGCCGGTAGGGACCGACGACAGCACCCGGGATCTCAAGCAGGTGTCCTAGCTCTGGAGGACGGATCCCCTCAGGAACATGCATGTGTGAGGAGCCTAACTGCACCGATTCACGTCCGCGCATTCGTCGATCACTTGGTTTTATTGATCACCTCCGATTGCAGCGAGTGCTTGCGGATCTTCAATCAACTACGGCATTGCGGCAGCTTCGGCCCGCGATTTCCCGTTAGAGGGGCGGCGCGCGCGGCGTGTCACCAAACACTGTCAAATGGGAGTCGTCAACTCAGATGCATCACAGAGTGTTCCGGATCGTCTCGAAACCCATGGCGGTCTGCACGACGGCGATCATGATCGCGCTTACCAGCGACTCGCGCGCAGCAGCGGAGGGTCAAATCGTAGTGTGGGGCCAGCAGAGCGGTAACGGCTCCACGCTGCTTCAGCCTCGATCACTCTTGCCGTTCACCGTAGTGTCCGCGGGTGGACTGCACTCCATGGCACTGCGGTCTGATGGATCCTTGATGGGATGGGGCGATGACGCCCTTGGCCAATCATCCGTGCCACCCGGCTTGGGACCAGTGAAGGCGGTGGACATCGGATTCGCGTACTCGATGGCGCTGAAGCCTGATGGGTCAGTCGTGTGCTGGGGATGGAACTCCCATGGTCAATGCTCTGTGCCGTCCGGCCTTGGGCCGGTGTCAAGCATCGCGGCAGGACAATCGCACTGCGCTGTAGTTCGAGTCAACGGGAGTGTCGCCTGCTGGGGACAAAACACCAGTGGGCAATGCAATGTGCCGACGGGCCTGCAGTCGGTATCAGTGGTCGACGCAGGCGCCGCATACACCATCGCCTTGACGTCGAACGGCAGTCTCCACGCTTGGGGGGATGGCGCCTACCAGCCACCGGAAGGCACTGGACCGCTCAGTACGGTCACAGCTGGGGCCTCTCACAGTGCAGCGATCAAGCTTGATGGAACCATCGTCGTGTGGGGATCCAACGAGAGCGGACAGCTCAATGTGCCCGCTGGGCTGGGTGTTGTGACCGCGATCTCCGCAGGTGCTTCACATACGGTCGCGCTCAAGGCAGATGGATCCGTGGCCTGCTGGGGCTTGGACAACTACGGGCAATGCAGGGT